>JBBSRP010000133.1:0-8628 GCA_038242935.1 Flavobacteriales bacterium | reverse complement strand
TCTCCAGTGCAACTTTCTTCAGTACCTAATACAGCAAAAGAAACATTTGATCTATTAAGGATTTTTACAAAAGCTTTGGTAATTTTTTTTGCACGATCATCAAAGCTGCCCATACAACCAACCCAAAATAAAACTTCTGGTTGTTTTCCTGCTGCGAGCATTTCGGCCATTGTAGGCACTATTAATTTTTCTGACATTGTGAATATTTTATAAACTAGCAAAATAAATTGCTATATATTTTTTCTAAAATTTTAAAATCGAAAAGTAGAACTTTTATAATCCTACTCGTCTTTCCAGTTAAGTCTATCTTGCTGATTATAAGGCCAAGCTGCGCCATTATTTTCAATTGTCGAGAACATACTATTTAAAGTGGATGGTGCAGCACTTTGCTCCATAACTAGAAACTGTCTCATATCAATAATAATAGATAGTGGATCGATATTAACTGGACATACTTCGACGCATGCGTTGCAAGATGTACAAGCCCACAATTCTTCTGGAGTTATATAGTCGTTGAGAAGCATTTTGTTGTCTGGAACAAAAACACCCTTATTAGCATCAATGTTTTTCCCAACTTCTTGCAGTCTGTCTCTGGTATCCATCATAACTTTGCGCGGAGACAACTTCTTTCCTGTAATATTAGCAGGACAAGCATCTGTACAACGACCACATTCTGTACAGGTATATGCATTGAGCAATTGTACCCAATTAAGATCTTGCACATCACTTGCGCCGAATTTCGCGGGAGTTTCTACAACTGCATCAGCTGCAGGCGCTGCAAAAGGATCAATAGTTGGATCCATCATCATCTTTACTTCAGCAGTAACAGCAGCTGAATTTTTAAATTTTCCTAAAGGATTCAAATTCGCAAAGTAGGTATTTGGAAAAGCTAAAAGAATATGTAAATGCTTTGAATAGTATAGGTAATTCATAAAAATTAAGATACCAGTAATATGTGCCCACCAAAATGTACGTTCAAGAAGTATTACCATACTTACACTCAGGCCATCAAATAAAGATGCAATAAATTGACTGATTGGAAAAGATCCTACTTGCTGATAGTGTGCAACATCTCTCAACTGCAAATTATAATCGGCAGCATTCATTAATAAGAAAAGAGACATCAAAACAATCTCAAAATATAAGATATAATTTGCATCATCGTGCGGCCAACCTTTAAGGTCAGATTGAATGAAACGTTTTATTTTGATAATATTTCTCCTAATAAGAAAAACGATTACAGCAAATAGAACAAGTACTGCAAGTATTTCAAATGAGGCAATTAGGAAATTATATGCTAATCCCATTGATCCAAAAATTCTATGCGTACCAAAAATACCATCTAGGATAATTTCTAACAGCTCAATATTTATAATAATAAAACCTAGATAAACAATAATGTGTAAGAAACCGGCAATAGGTTTACGAACCATTTTTTTCTGACCCAATGCAATAAGAGCCATATTCCCCCACCTTGCTGCTGGATTATCGCTTCGATCAATGTCTTGACCTAGTTTTATATTGCGAATGATTTTCTTTACACTAATAGCAAAAAAGCCAAAGCCACAAGCTAGTAGAATAACAAAGAGTATATTATCCAAATATGCCATTATCAGAATTATTTAATTATTGTTGAATCTCTTACTACTTCTACCTCTACTTTTTCCACCTCAGGAGCAGGTTTGTACGTTTTTGCTTTTTTTCCAAATAACGAAAAATGAACGTAGCGCTTTGGATTGCGTTTCAGGTCGCTTAATAGTTGTTCAAGTTCACGAGATGCACCTTCGAGATTATCGTATACTTTTTCGTCCTTCATCAGTTTACCCAAAGTACCTTTTCCAGATTCTACGTCTGTCATCAAGTTGTTGACCTTAGCCAATGAACTTTCTAAAGATTTCACTGATTTGTTGAAATTAATTTTAGCTAGAGAATCAGAAACTTTAGCAAGATTTTTTGAAGTGTGATCAAAATTAGAAACAGCATTTCCAATTTTGCTTCTATTTTCAGCAAGCATCAAATTTACGTTGTGGCTTGCACCTTTGAATTCTAACAAAGTGGCATTTAAATTTGCCATGCTAGCCTTGAAATGTGCCTTTGTAGCGGGATCTAATAAAGTATTGATGTTAACCAGTACAGAATCTGCACTGACAACTGCTTTCTCGATTTTCTCTTGAAGAGGAGATAGTCTGTCACCAACAAGAGATGTCAAACCTGGCACTACTCCACTCGATAAATAATCACCATTTTGAGCAAGATTAGTATCTTCAAGATTTGGCACTATTTGTATCTGCTTTCCGCCAATAAGACCAGGTTCGTAGATATTAACAATACTCGACTTAGCAATTGGGAAATCGCTGTCAATCTGCATTTCAACAACCAGCTTTCCAGTTTTATTGTCAAGAACGATTGCTCGTACTTTTCCAACATGGAATCCATTAATTGTTACAGGAGCAGATTCTACAAGTCCTTCAACATTGTCATAGTTCGCATATAGTAGTTTGTGATCTGACAGCAAATCACGTCCTTGTAGAAAACTATAACCCCATATAAATAATAATATGGATGCTATAACTAATATTGCTGTTTTTATTTCTCTAGTTAGTTTCAATTGTAACTTTTTTTTTTGGTTTGACAAATTTAAGACAATAACTTATAATATATGCTTCTTATTTAAGAGCTTCTTGAATTGTGATTTTCTGTCCATCTCTAAAGGCAATTACAAACGCCGTTGTGTATCCTTTTTCTTTGGCTTCCGCCAAAAGGCCTTTGGCTTGATCATAAGTCGCAGCTTCACCATACATATATCTGTAAAGATTATTCACAGGCTCCATCGAAACTGAATTTAATCCATTGAAATTATAAGGCGCAGTTTCTAATTTTGTTCCGCTCACCGCAAGTTGAACTTTAAAGACAACACCCTTTGTATTAGCAGGAGCAGATACAGGTTTTGTTTCTGGAGATTTTACTTCTACCACGTCTTTTGCTGGTTGTTTTGTTTCTACTTTCTGCGATGGTCTGCTTTCGTCAACAATAGCACCAGTACCATAATATGCTTTTTTATAATTTACAATTGCCGAAGCTATTGCGTCCGCTACATCGTTTTGTCCGCCGTCTGAATCCAGTAATTTCCCTTCTTCTGGATTAGAAATAAATCCCATTTCTACCAGTACTCTTGGCATATATGCTTTGTGAAGTACAAGAAATTGCGCTTGCTTAACACCACGGTTTCTTCTTTTAAGTTGATCTGTAAAGTTATCCTGAATTTTTGAAGCAAGATTAATACTATTTTCAAGATATTCTTCTTGCATAAGAGTCATCCCAATCATAGTCTGCGGTGATTTTGGATCATAACCTTCATATTTTTCCTTATAGTCAGCCTCCAAAGTCACAACTTGATTTTCCAATTTAGCCGCCTCAAGATTCGATGCGTTTTTTGTTACTCCCATTACATAGGTTTCAGAACCATTTGCGCTAGTATTTTTATTAGCATTACAATGAATAGAGACAAAAATATTCGCATCTGCTCTGTTTGCAATATTTGTACGTTCTATAAGTTCTACAAAAACATCAGTTTTCCTAGTATATATTACTTCAATATTCTTGTCTTTTTCTAAAATTTTTCCGACTTTCTGCACAACAGCTAATGCAATATTTTTTTCGATATGACCGGTATAAATTGCGCCGTAATCCTTGCCTCCATGGCCGGCATCAAGAACTACTTTAAATTTAGTAGACTGTGCATACGTGTTGCTGCCAACTGCGGCAATTATAATGAAGAAAGCTAATTGAAATTTATTTGCGATAGACATAGAGAGTAAAAGTTAATTTAATTGAGAACACTCGATTATAAAAATATATTTTGATTATTTTTGGACAAAAATAATCTGTAAGTTTGACGCTCCAAAAGCTACACCATACTTTTACAAAAATAGCATTAAAACCTTTGTACACAAACTTATTTAATATCGTTTTATTAGCATTTTTCCTAACATTAGGTTCTGCAAAAATGTACTCGCAAGAAACCAGAACCCAAAAGCTTGATGCGCCAGCTATACAAAAGACTGATAGTAAACTTATTGAAGTAAATGTAGCCACAGTTACAGATTCCATAAAGAAAGATAGTATAAAACCACAGAAGACTTTCTTAGATGGTAAAATAAAATACAAAGCGGAAGATTATACTACAATAGATCAGAAAAAGAAATTACTGACACTCTATAATAAGGCGGAACTTTATTATAAAGACATTGAATTGACGGCAGGGAAAATCGTTATGAACTATGAAAAGGACGAAATTTATGCCGGAAGAATAAAAGATTCAACTGGAAAACTCACGCAAAATCCAGTTTTTAAGCAAGGAGCAAACGTTATAACTCCAGATTCTATTCGATTTAATTTTAAAACAAAAAAAGCACTCGTATACAATAGTCGCACAAATCAAGGCGATTTTAATATAAAAGCAGCTGTTACAAAAAAAGAAAGTGACTCTGTTTACTATATGCAAAATGCGATATTTACAACTGCAAAAGATATCGATAATCCAGAATATTATTTTCAGACGCGAAAAGTTAAACTTGTTCCTGGAAAAAAGGTCGTTGTCGGATTTACCAATATGGTAATTGCCGATGTTCCTACTCCCCTTGCGTTGCCTTTTGCATTTTTTCCAATGTCAGAAAAAAGTACTTCAGGAATATTAATTCCATCGTATGGAGATTCTCAACAACGAGGGTTTTCACTTCAGAATTTGGGGTATTATTTTGCATTAAGCGATAATTACGACTTAGCAGTATTGGGTGATTATTACACAAATGGAAGTTACGGTCTGCGTGCAGAAACAAATTACGCCAAGCGTTACGCCTACAGTGGAATATTTAATGTACGTTTTGAAAATTTAATTACATCCGAGCGTGGATTTCCAGATTATTCAAAAGGTTCCATTTACAATATTCAGTGGTCTCATATAAAAGATCCAAAATCCAATCCTAGTTCACGATTTATGGCTTCGGTCAATCTTGGTAGTAGTAAATACTTCCGGCAGTCAATCAATCAGGCAAATATTGGGTCGCCGCTGGTCAATTCATTAAATTCCTCAGTTAATTACTCGAAAACTTTCGCTACTATTCCGCAAGTCAATATGTCTGTGGCGGCAACTCATCAACAAAATACTCAGACTGAGCAAATCGATATGACTTTGCCAACATTACAATTAAGTGTTGACAGAATTTTCCCTTTCGCACCAAAAGACGGCATCAAAAGAGGCTTTTTTAAGAATATAAATTTGCAATATAATGGAAACGCAAAAAATAGTATTTCTACAACCGATTCTTTATTCTTTACAAAACAGATGTTCAAGGATGCAAATGTAGGTATGCAACATAATATACCTCTGAGCACAAATTTTAAACTGATGAAACACTTTAGTGCGACATCAACTTTTAATTATCAAGAAACTTGGACCTTAAATACTGTCAATAAATTCTTTGATCCTTTTGAAAATAAGCTTGTCACCGAAAGAATTAATGGTTTTGACTCCTTCCGAACTTATTCGTTATCACAAACTTTGACAACAGTTATTTATGGAACTTTTAATTTTGGCGCAGAGAAAAATATTCAGTCTATAAGACATGTCATGAAACCGTCAGTAACATATAGTTATGCACCAAGCTACGATCAATATTATGATGAGTACGATTATGATGGTACAGCAACAGATTTCAGACAATTTTCAAGATTTGAAGGAACTACCTACGGAGCTCCAGGAAATAATATGTCGAGTCAGATCGGTTATAATATAAATAATACTTTTGAAGCTAAAGTAAAAGATAAAGACCTTAGTAAATCAGCACCCAAAAAAATCTCATTGTTAAATAGCCTTAGCTTTAGAGGTAGCTATAATGTAGCTGCAGATACACTTGCGTGGTCACCTCTGAATATTTCGGGTGGAACGACAATCCTAAAGGACAAGATGCAAATCAACTTTGGAGCTACATTAGACCCTTATGCTATAGACAATGCGGGTAGGAAGATGAATACTTTTAATTTTGATAATGGCGGAAGCTTGTTTAGAATGACCAGTGCAAACTTGTCTATGGGTTATTCACTATCTAGTCGCGATGGTGCAAAAACAAAGAAAGATAAAAACGATCAAGGCTTTAGAAATGGTGGTCGTCGTGATGATCTTTTTGGTACTAATACAGACTTAAATGATAGACGAGAAAGTCAGTTTGACGATACAGATGAAGAGACAAAGTTTAGTGGGTTCTTCAATGCTGATTTACCTTGGGATTTAACTCTTGCTTATTCACTTACCTACGGAAATAGAAGTCGTGAAAATATGATTGTGAGCAATTCCATAATGGTATCAGCAAACGCCGATTTAACTCCAAAATGGAAGGCCGGAGTTTCGACAGGATACGATTTTGTGCAAAAAGGTGTTACTTACACATCCTTCCGATTTGAGCGCGATTTACTAAGCTGGCGTATGGATTTTAATTGGTCACCGTTTGGAGATAATGCCTTCTGGGGATTCTTTATTGGGATAAAATCTGGAGTTTTAAGCGATATAAAGTGGGAAAAACGAACACAGCCTAACCGAATTTTACAATAATAGTTGAAATTAAATATAACGATATGAAAAAAATAATTCAGACAAACGATGCACCTGCTCCAATTGGACCTTATAATCAAGCGGTACAAGTTGGAAATATTCTATATACTTCAGGGCAAGTAGCTTTAAATCCTGCTACGGGAAATCTAGAAATGGAAAGTATTGAAACAGAAACAGAGCAAGTTATGAAAAACCTGGAAGCTGTTCTCACTGCAGCACATACCAATTTTGAAAATGTAGTTAAGACCACAATCTTTGTTACAGACATGGCAAACTTCGCAAGGATCAACGCAGTTTACGGAAAGCATTTTGACGAAGCAACCGCTCCAGCGCGCGAAACTGTGCAAGTAGCTGGACTTCCAAGAGGTGTAAATATCGAAATTTCCATGATGGCGATTGTTTAAAAGTCGCTAGTTTTGATACAACGAAAAAGGGATATGCGATTGTATATCCTTTTTTTTTGGAGCTTTATCCTGCTGTCCACTATATCTTTATCTTTTTTCTTAAGAAAAAAAAACAAAGGATGCCGTTCTCATCAGGGCTATGAGATCTCGATTAAAAAGATAGAACAGGTAAATTTAGATAAAATGTCCACGCGTCCTTCAGAAATATTTCTAAGCGAAATGATTGTGTGCAAGTTTCGAAAATTGGTTTGCTGAATTTATTTCTTACACATTGGCAATGTGATGTCTTATCAATCCATCAATTGGTCGGCGGAAAACTTCTCCTAGAGATAGATTATGTCTTTGCAAAACAAGCTCTAATTCGTCTTTGAGAAAGAAGGCAATCGAACCTACAAAGTGCAATGGCACTTCTCTATAATTATCATATTGCTTGATATAGTTTTCTAGAAATGATTCGATATTTTCGAGAATCATAGTTTGCAAGTACGGATGTTCTTTATTTTCTATTAAAAATTTAGCGTAGGTTGCCAAATATGCATTTGGATTTGCTTCTTTGTAGAGATTGTGCTTGATAGAATCGGCGTCAAGCTCGTATTCTTTTTCAAGAATTACTGCTAATTCAGAAGGCATTTTATTAAAATAGTAGCTTCTGATTAATTGCCGTCCAAAAAAGTTTCCACTGCAATCATCCATTGCGATATATCCCAGAGATTGCACTTTTTGATGAACTTCTTTTCCGTCGTAATAACTGCAATTTGATCCTGTGCCTAGAATACTAACGATTGCTTTCTGCTCCAATCCACAAGTGGCGTAGATTGCCGCATAAGTATCTTCGTGAACAGAAACTTCGGCATTTATGAATAATTTTTCTAGAATTTTTGTCAAGAACTTCTTCATTCGTTCAGTACCGCAACCAGCGCCGTAAAAAAATAGATGCGAAATTTTCTCCTTATTTTGAGAAATATCACAGCGATCGTTTATGCGACTCAGAATTGATTCTTCGGTAAGTATTTCTGGATTCAGACCGAGAGTATGTGCAGAAAAAATTACAGCACCTGAATTATCAATTGCAATCCAATCTGCTTTTGTTGAGCCGCTGTCGACGATTAATTTCATATTTTAAAATTTAAGCCAAAGTAATATTATGTAAACGTAAAACCATAGCCCCGATAGGAACGAAAATCCCGGCTTTGAGATTTGCCTTTTTGTAGCAGCGGTGGGAAAGAGCGACCAACGGAAGCTCCTTTACCGCCATCTGCTACGGCAAATACCATAGCCGGATTGTAGAGGATAGCGGGAAAAAGCTCCAAAAAAATATTATTTTAAATTAGCAACTAGTATTGCCAGATCGATCATTTTGCTCGAAAAACCGTATTCGTTATCGTACCACGAAATGATTTTGAAGAAGGTAGAATTTAACTCAATTCCCGCATTTGCATCGATAATAGAACTTCGTTGATCCGATACTAAATCCTGTGATACTACAAGATCTTCGGTATAACCTAAAATACCTTTATAGTCCGTTTCGGATGCTTTTTTGAGCACTTGCATAATCTCTTCATAAGAAGTTTCTTTGGCAAGTTTTACCGTTAAATCTACAACAGAAACATCCAAAAC
>JBBSRP010000132.1:0-8742 GCA_038242935.1 Flavobacteriales bacterium | reverse complement strand
TGGGTGATGACGCTCAAAGTATATACGCTTTCCGAGGTGCAAATATTAATAATATTTTGAATTTTCAAAAAGATTATGAGAACGTAAAGACCTATAGATTAGAGCAGAACTATAGATCATCTAAGAATATAGTTGAAGCAGCAAACTCGATTATTGAAAAAAATATTACAAAGCTAGATAAGATTGTTTGGACGGCAAATGAGTCAGGAGCGCCAATCAAAGTTCATAGAAGTTTGACTGATGCCGAAGAAGGTCGATTTGTAGCTTCTACTATTTGGGAAGAGAAAATGCAAAATCAGCTTAATAATGGGCAGTTTGCAATTTTGTACAGAACAAATGCGCAGTCGCGTGCTATGGAGGATGCTTTGCGCAAAAGAGATATTCCGTATAGAATTTATGGCGGACTTTCTTTCTACCAGAGAAAAGAGATTAAAGATGTACTTTACTATTTGAGACTGATCATTAATCCAAAAGATGAGGAAGCTCTATTGCGTGTTATCAACTATCCAACAAGAGGAATAGGGGACACGACCGTCGAAAAATTGACGATTGCGGCAAATCATTACAACAGATCGATTTTTGAAGTAATGCAAAATATTGATAAAATCGATTTGAAACTGAATGCTTCAACCAGAACAAAGTTGAAAGATTTCACGATAATGATTCAGAGTTTTCAGGTTATAAATGAAAACCAAGATGCATTTTATTTAGCAGATCACGTAGCCAAAAAGACTGGATTAATTCAGGAATTGAAGAAGGATGCCACGCCCGAAGGAATTGCTCGCATTGAAAATATCGAAGAGTTACTGAACGGTATTCGCGATTTTACCGAAGGTCAGAAAGAAGTTGATGGAGCAAGAGGGGCAATGTCAGAATTTATGGAAGATGTCGCATTGGCAACCGATTTGGATAAAGATACTGGCGATGATGATCGAGTAGCGTTGATGACAATTCACTTAGCAAAAGGTCTGGAATTTCCGCACGTATTTATCGTTGGTCTTGAAGAGGACTTATTTCCGAGTGCTATGAGTATGAGTACAAGAAGTGAACTTGAAGAAGAGCGAAGATTGTTTTATGTTGCACTTACTAGAGCCGAAAATCAAGCTTATTTGACTTACGCGCAGTCTCGTTATCGCTGGGGTAAACTTACGGATTGTGAACCATCCAGATTTATAGATGAAATTGACAATCAATATTTAGAATACATTACTCCCAAAGAATCGAGCTATAGATTCAAACCATTAGTTGATAATGATATTTTTGGAGATGTAGACAAATCGAAATTTAGACTTGCAAAGCCTGCAAATACACCGCCACCAAAAAAATATAGCGATGAGCCAACATCTACAGTTCGGAAACTGAAACCATTAAACAGCGGCGCACCCCAAGCACCAAGTTTATTTGACAACGGGCTTTCAGCTGGGACAATGGTAATGCACGAACGCTTTGGAAAAGGTCAGATTGTGAATCTTGAAGGAAGTGGAGCAGACAAAAAGGCTGAGATAAAGTTTGAAGTGGGCGGATTAAAAAAATTATTACTGCGCTTTGCTAAGCTGCAGATATTGGATTAAAAAATTAAAGAAAAGAGATATGAGCAAGCTTATAAAAATATATGAGGACAAGCCCAACGAGGCTGCAATCGACAGTGTAGTAAAAGTACTGCGCGATGGAGGATTAATTATTTACCCTACAGATACCGTTTATGGTCTGGGTTGTGATATTACAAATACAAAGGCATTAGAACGCATTGCCAAAATAAAAGGTATCAAACTAGAAAAAGCTAACTTTTCTTTTGTATGCCACGACCTGAGTAATATTTCAGATTATGTTAAGCAAATAGACACCCCAACTTTTAAACTGTTGAAGCGTTTGCTTCCAGGCCCGTATACTTTTATTTTACCTGGAAATAATAATTTGCCGAAAGAGTTTAAAAAGAAAACTACTGTTGGAATTCGTGTTCCGGATAATGCAATTGCGTTAGAAATTGTAAAGAAGTTAGGAAATCCAATTGTATCAACTTCAATCTATGATGAAGATGAAGTTTTAGAATATAGCACCGATCCAGAGCTTATATTTGAAAAGTGGCAGAATATTGTCGACTTAGTTATTGATGGTGGTTATGGAGATAATCAAGCTTCTACAATTGTAGATTTATCTCAAGGTGGAGATCCAATTATTTTAAGAGAAGGAAAAGGAAGTATAGAGAATATTTAAACTGTTTAGACATATCTAACTTTAGAAATACCTAAAGCACCTGCAAAATATTTTGTGGGTGTTTTTTTTTGCATTTTTAATCGAATAATATAAGTACATTCTTAACGATAATCGTTATTAGTTACGAAGATTGTTGCGAGAGGGATTACTTCACTAAACTTTTGTTTTTCAGCGGAGTTCAGTGAACTGTGTTTGTAGTGAAAATCCTTTTTTGTGGCTTTGCGGAGCAGGAGCTACAAAAAAGATTGGGAACGGATAGCCCGACCTGAGCCACATTGCTATTTCTATTTTACACAGTCGTTCTGGCGAAGGGCTCGCCTAAATAAAACAATAAGTGAGTTATAATCCGACTTTTATTGGATGAATAAGCCGAATTTCGAAAACGATCTAACTATTATTTCTAATCAAAATTATTGCTGATTTTAGTTTTACGCATAAAAAAACCGCCTCGATATGAGGCGGTTTTCAATATTTATAATTTTTACTAGTTAATAGTGAAAATTACTTTTCTTACAAGCTTTCTAGCTGCAGCTGAATTCTTGTCAACTGAATCATCTTCACCTTTAGGAGAGATACTCAATCTAGAACCATCGATACCAGCTTTTACTAAAACATCTTTCACATTTGCAGCACGTCTTTCAGAGATAGTGTTGTTGATTTGTGCAGTACCAATCTCATCTGCATATCCTTTCACTGTCAAAGAAGAACTAGGGTTTAGTTTAAGGTAATTTAGAATAAATGCCATGTTTCTACTAGAAGATTCTGTTGGAGCAGTTTTGTTAAAATCAAAGAATACAGCGATATAACCTTCGTTAATTAACTTTTCAACAACTGCCGAATCAGTAGCTGCACCAGAACCATTATTAATTTGTTGATCAATATACGTTTCTAAGTCGTCAGCAATTCCATTGTTGTTTTTGTCAATTGCTCTACCTTTAGAGTCAACAATTGCACCTGGAGTTGTATTGTTTTCTTCGTCTAAGTAATCTGGCACACCGTCTTTGTCAGTATCAACTAACATAGTTTCTACGTTACCAATTCTATCTTCAAGTGCTTTTAATTTATCATCAGCTAGATCAGCATTAGTAGTCCAGTCAGCATGTTTAGCATTTTTTCCTAAATAGAAAGCAATACCTAAACTTGCATTATAAAGAGTACCGTCAAATCCGCGAACTTCTGGGTTAGGTGATGAACCATCCCATGTATGAGCGTCCTGACCCGTATTATTAATCATTGAAAAATCTGCATTTAGTGTAATTCTTTCAGATAATTTTAATTGACCAGTCAGTCCAACTATAAAACTTAAAGTACCGTCTTTTTCGTCAAATCGATCTCCGTCCAATTGCCCATATCCTACACCTGTATGGAATTGTACGTTGAAATTTTTAGTCCATGTCTCAAAATCCATAATACGACCAAGATTCACAACACCTTGAAGGTTTGCGTTGATAAATTCAGTTTCAAATGGAAGACTGCCTTTGCCATCCTTCATTTTATCATATCCAACTTGAAGCCTAAGTCCAAATTTAGGATTGAACATATAACGTACTCCTAGGTCAACATGGAGAGGGGCAATGTCAGTGGTATATCCATCTGCAAAAGGATTATTTGCTTTTGTAAGTCCACCGTTAGCCTCAATAGAGAATTTGTTGTAATCCTTTACTGACGTCTCTTCTTGTGCTGTAGCAGCAACTCCGAAAGAAAACATCGCTAGTAATAATAAATTTTTTTTCATGAAAATTAAGTTAGTTCTTAAGTACTTTTTGGACACAAAGATAGTAGTTTTTAGTTAAAATTAAAGTTTTGAATGCATTATTACTACTTTTGAATATTTAAATCTTTTTAAATTATAGGTAGATATGAAATACACATCTAAAATATTTGTCACAGTTGATATTGTAGTACTTGATTCCGCACAAAATAACATCCTTCTCATAAGACGTAAAAATGATCCTTTTAAAGGCACATGGGCTCTTCCGGGAGGATTTGTTGACGAAAATGAAGATTTGTTAAGTGCTGCACATCGAGAATTAAAAGAAGAAACCTCTATTGAGGTTGCAAAATTAACTCAAGTAAAAGCCTTTGGCAAACCTGGAAGGGATCCCCGACAACATACAGTCTCAATCGCATTTTGCGGAGTAGCTGCAAAAAATACAAATGTTCAAGCTGCAGACGATGCAGACGATGCAAAATGGTTTAACAGAGATAATCTGCCTGCCTTAGCGTTTGATCATCTTGAAATAATTACAGAAGCTAACAAAATTTTCATGTAAAACAAAAAAAGCGCCAACGCTAGATGCGAAGGCGCTAATATAGTATAGAAAGACCATTTAAGAAACTCTTGGAAAATATTTTCTTTCCATATAAAAGGTGCCAAATGGAACAATTGAAGCTAGACAGATATATCCATACTTTTTCCAACTCCACGAGTCCTCAAATTTCAGCATTGTCGCAATTATTATATAAGCAACAAACAAAAGTCCATGTGCCATACCTACGTGCTTAACTAAAAAAGGATCTCCAAACATATATTTCATCGGCATGGCAACAAATAATAGTAGTAACATTGATATACCTTCTAATAAAGCTAGAATCTTAAAAAATTTAATCATTCTGAGATAATTTAAATAGTATTAATTTTATATTTGGCACAAAAGTACAAATAAAAGACTTGTAAATTGCACCATGAATAAACACTTTCAGAACCTTAACAATTTGTTCATATGAGTAAAAGAGATTTTAAAAAATATCTGCAGTCCTTAGATAAGGAACAAATTGCTGACCAATTTTTGGAACTTTACAGCAAATTTCCAGAGGTGAAAACGTACTATGATTTTATTTTCAATCCTAATGAAGATAAACTTCTGCAAAATGCCAGAACAAAAATACTAGCCGAATATTTTCCAACGAAAACGAAAAAGCCAAAACTTAGAAGATCTACGGCTCAGAAAATAATAAAACATTTTTTAATGTTAGGAGTGGAGCCTCATGTTACAGCCGAAATTATGTTCTATAATATTACGGTAGCTCAAAAATATTCTGCAAAAAAAGAGATGTACTACAGCAGTTTTTATAAGAGTATATTAAATTCATTTGAGCAGTGTCTCAATTACTGTATTTCAAACGGAATCCTTCCTCATTTTCGTTCTCAATTTTTAGCTGTTGTTGAAGAAGTACAAAAACAAAAATGGCCGAACAAAACTGAATTTAATAACGCGGTTGTCATAATAGAGGAGGAAGAAACTAGAGATTTTTAGCGATAATATTAGATTTTTTTGCATCAACAAAAAATTCCGCAAAATCTACTATATCATTATATAGGGCATCAGGTTTTGCTGATTTGCGGTGTATTTGCAAGAAAATTTAAATTTAAGCTTAAAGATAGGGACAAACCCTTTTTTTCAGCGTACTTTTGCAAAATTGAAAAACGCCCTAAATGTCTACTATGCCTATATTTGATATCGAAGAAAAAGCACCAAAATCTGAAACTGTTGTTGAACAAAAGAAAGAACTTTATGATTATCAGCAAACGGATATAAATGCCATTTTCGACCGATTAGAAAATGCAAAACAAAATTTCCACTTGCTTTATCAGTTGCCAACAGGTGGAGGAAAAACAGTAATATTTTCTGAAATTGTAAGAAGATATTTAAAAAATAACGATAAAAAAGTAGTTGTTCTCACTCACCGTATTGAGCTTTGCAAACAGACCTCAAAGATGCTGAAAGGCTTTGATGTCAAAAATAAAATTATCAACAGTAAAGTTAAAGAACTTCCTGATCAGGATGAGTATTCTTGCTTCGTTGCAATGGTCGAAACACTAAAAAACCGTATTAATGATGAAAAACTTCAACTTGATAATGTTGGTTTGGTTATTATCGATGAGGCACATTACAACTCTTTTAGAAAATTACTAAGTTCCTTTACCAATGCATTTATTTTAGGAGTTACTGCAACGCCACTGAGTTCGAATGTCAAACTTCCTATGAATGAGAATTATGATGAACTTGTTGTCGGAGATACTATTAAATCTCTGATAGACAATGGTTTTTTGGCGAAAGCCACAACATATAGCTACGATGTTGGATTAACTTCTCTTAAGGTAGGTATCAATGGAGACTATACAGTAAAATCGTCAGACGAATTATATTCTAATATGGCAATGCAAGAGAAACTTTTGCACGCTTACACAGAGAAATCATTAGGTAAAAAGACTCTTATATTTAATAATGGTATCAACACATCTTTATACGTTTACGAGACATTTAAAGAAGCTGGTTATCCTATTAGACATCTTGACAATACGAGTACTGCCGACGAACGTAAGGATATATTGACTTGGTTCAAGAAAACTCCTGATGCTATTTTGACATCTGTAGGTATTTTAACAACAGGTTTTGATGAGCCTACTGTTGACACAATTATTCTGAATAGAGCTACGAAATCACTGACATTATATTTTCAGATGATTGGTCGTGGATCTAGAAAATTAGCCAATAAAAATAATTTTACAATCATTGATTTAGGTAATAATGCAGCTCGTTTTGGTCTCTGGGATCAGTCAATTGATTGGCAGCATATCTTTAAACAGCCAGAATTTTACTTAGATAATCTTCGTGATGACCTTGAGATTGAAACTCATTTTAAATATGTAATGCCTCCAGAAGTTAGAGCTAAATTCGCAAAAACTGCAGATGTTAGCTTTGATGTAGAAGAGCAACACAAAGATATTATAGCTACTAATTTACGCTCAAAAGTTGTTCTCGAACGTTCTCTTGAACAGCATGCAAATATGTGCATTGATAATTCAGAAGAGCTGATTGATGCAAAGAAACTTGCAAAAGAACTTGAAGGTGACATCGAATGGCGTATGAAAAAATATGCAGCGTGTCTGAGCCACTGTAGTAAAAATTACAAAGAATGGCTTATCGAAGATTACAATATTAAATTGATGCTTTTGATTGGTAAAAAATTTAGAGCAAGTCTATAATAAACTTTCTATGCAAATTACTGAATTTAAGAATCAGGCATTTTATTTCTGCGCCTTGGCGTTATTAAGCTGCCTGATTTTATATAATTGTTATGTGATATTGATGTTCCAAGAGATATGGGGAATTATTCCAATTGTTATACAAGCTATCATTATTGGAATGATTATAACTAAGCATCGATTTGCAAAAATTATTCTAAAGATCTGGGCAATTATTTTTTTAGTAATTGGTTCAAGTTTACAAATAGTTGGTCAAGGAATACAAGATATTCTAGATGGTAGAGCGATAGATTTTATGTTTTATTTCGTCGCTGGAATTAATCTGCTGATTGGATCTTTGGTTGTGTACTATACAAATACCACTGTTATTGTTCGTGAAGTTGAGAATTGAACGAAAGAGACAAAACACGCTACACTTTTATGCAGTTTTGAACCATAATTTATATTATGTAAAATAGAAAATGTGAAACAGTTCCTCTTGTGTGAAAATGACTTTTGTTTGACATCTTTTAAAAGTGACAAATTGTAGATTTATCACTTTCTATCCTTCTTCACACGCAACATCAACTTTTCCATGATTCTTAGTTCTTCGCTTTCGCGAATTTTATAAAGTACAAGTAAGGAGATTAGATTTTAGTTTGATAATACTGTTGAAACCTTAAACTTTGAACTTTGCCGATTTTGTCCTTAAAACTTCCGTCTAAAACTGAAAGATTTCTGCGCTTACGCAAAATTTATAAACAGCAGTTAAGAATTACTTATTATTAAGCTCATAAATAGATTTGGACTAGTAAATTTTAAATTTTGGTCATTTTCAAACTTCTACTTTAAATTTATTGCATATTTCTAAGCTTTCGCTAAAATTAAAAAAATTAGCTCATTGATTGACATACTGTTGAATGCCTCAGCTATTACAATTTGTGGATTTTGCTACTTTTGAAACTTTCTATTAAACCGAAAGATTTTTGCGTTTGTGTAAATTTTTTAAAATGAAATATTATTCCGCATCTGATGTTTTTTTTGAACAGTAAGTTTTGAAAATTTTCCAGATTTATACTCTACATAGGTTTAATATATGTTTGAGCGCTTTCGCGAAATGCATAAAGTGCCAATCAAGACAAACTGTTAACTCTGGTTAAACGATTAATATTTTGAATTTTTAGACTTTACTACTTTTGAAATTCTGTGGGAAAACTACAATTTTGGACGTTTTTTTGAAATAATGCAGTGCTATTTGCTTAAGGTTGCAGTTGGTATCTTCAATTCTGAAATTTTTACATCTTGGAAGCCCGCCCAACCGCGCGAAGGATGGAAGCGGCATCCTTTGCTGCCAAAGACAATATTCAATACAAAAAAAATTGTTTCGGGCAGCAAAGATACAGCGGACAGCCTGACACCAATGTCATTAAGTTAAGGTTTTAATGTGCTGATTGGTAGTGTAATAAGTCATTTAAAATTTGTCTAATTGTAGGTTATTTCTTATATTTATGTGAAATATTTGACACATAAGTAAATGAAAAGTAATTCTGATTTGATAG
>JBBSRP010000131.1:0-8795 GCA_038242935.1 Flavobacteriales bacterium | reverse complement strand
TTGACCAACACACTCTTGCTGGCAAAGCATCTGGAAAATCCTGAAAACGATCTCAAATTTATTCATATTGCCGGTACGAATGGCAAAGGATCTACAGCTCACACCCTCACTTCTATTTTAATGGAAGCAGGTTATAAAGTCGGACTTTTTACTTCCCCACATCTCAAAGATTTCCGCGAACGAATCAAAATCAATGGTCAAGAAATCAGCGAAGAATATGTTGTTGATTTTATTGCTGAAAACAAGGAATTCTTCGAACAAAACAATCTAAGTTTTTTCGAAATGACTACTGGCTTGGCTTTGCAGTATTTTAAAGCAGAGAAAGTTGATATTGCTGTAATGGAAACAGGAATGGGCGGCCGACTAGATTCAACAAATATCATTACTCCAATTGTTTCGGTTATTACCAATATCGGACTGGATCACGTTCAGTTTCTTGGCGACACTTTCGAAAAGATTGCTGGAGAGAAAGCTGGAATTATCAAAGAAAATATTCCCGTAGTAATTGGCGAATATACTCCCGAAACAAAAACCGTATTTGAAGGAACTGCCAAGCAGAAAAATGCTCCATTATACTTTGCTTCTGATTTACAAAATACTGCTCTAGAATCAGATTTAAAAGGTGCGTATCAGAAAGCTAATATGAAAACAGTACAGCAGACAGTTGATATTATCAATCAAAGTAGTGATTTCAAAATTACTGACGAAGCCTGCAAACGCGGAATGTTATCAGTTGTAAAAAACACCGGACTTTTGGGAAGATGGCAAGTGCTACAACAAAATCCGACGGTAATTTGCGATACTGCTCACAACAAACACGGACTGACAATTGTTTTGCAGCAGCTAAAAGAATCTACCTACGACAATCTACATATTGTTTTGGGTCTTGTCAACGATAAAGATTTGAAAGAAATAATGAGCTTATTTCCTACAACAGCTAACTATTATTTTTGTTCTCCAAATATTTCGCGAGGTCTCGATGTTTCGATTTTAGCAGAAAAAGCTGTTGAATTTTCGCTTGTTGGAAATTCTTACAGTTCAGTTTCAGATGCTTACAAAGCGGCGGCTTCACAAGCATTGCAGACAGATTTAATCTACGTTGGTGGTAGTACATTTGTGGTTGCAGAAATTTTAAATCTTTTTTAGAAAAACTGTTGTGCAATACAAAAAGAGGCTTATATTTGCACTCGCAATCCAGGGCGATTAGCTCAGTTGGTTCAGAGCATCTGGTTTACACCCAGAGGGTCGGGGGTTCGAATCCCTCATCGCCCACAAGGAAAAGCAGAAACGAAAGTTTCTGCTTTTTTATTTTCCACATGTGTCAAAAGCTTTTTGCTTTTGTAAGCTTGTAGAAAATAAAAAAGTGAACTATGACCGAAGGGAGTAGTTAAGCTTTTCTTGTAGCATTAACCCCTTCTGGGATCACCGAAGGTAATCCTTACCAGATTTTCCAGAAGTGTCAAAAGCTTTTTGCTTTTGTAAGCTTGTGGAAAATAAAAAAGCGAACTATGACCGAAGGGAGTAGTTCTGGTTTTTTCTTGTAGCATTAAGACCTATTGGGATCACCGAAGGTAATCCCTTGTCTTTAGTTCAAATATTTTGGTAACATTTATTCGTAGAATCCACCCCGCCCTTCGGGCACCCCTCCGCAGGAGGGGAATGAAAACGCATAGACATTCTATCCCTCCATTTAAAAATGGAGGCTATTGATCCAAAATGCCGAATGTTTGTATTGCAAATGATATTTTCATTTCAGATCTAAAATGAAATCTTCAATTACATTCATTTATTGCCTCCATTTAAAAATGGAGGCTATTGATCCAAAATGCCGAATGTTTGTATTACAAATGATATTTTCATTTCAAATCTAAAATGAAATCTTCAATTACATTCATTTATTGCCTCTATTTAAATATGGAGGCAATGAATCCAAAATACCGAATGTTTTTGCAAGAAATGTCATTTCTATTTAAAATTTAATTCAACGCCTTCCCTTCCGTATTTATCATAATAAATTATTATTTTTAGCAGACCAATATTAGAGACAATAGTATGTCATTTTTAAAAATTCATATACATTTTGTTTGGAGTACAAAAAACAGAATCCCTTATCTGGATACATTCGATTTGCGGTTGAAAGTCTGGAAGCACATCAAAGAAAATGGAAAAGAAAAAGGAATTATTATTGATCAGGTAAACGGCTACTCAGATCATTGTCATTGTTTGGTTTCATTAAAGTCAAATCAAACAATTCAGAATATTGCTCAGCTAATCAAGGGGGAATCCTCACATTGGATTAATGAAAATAAATTGTGTGCTAATAAATTTCAATGGCAAGACGAATATTTCGCAGTTTCTGTTTCGGAATCAATGTTGGAACGTGTTCGGAGTTATATTAAAAATCAGGAAGAGCACCATAAAAAATATACATTTGATGAAGAGGTTCAGGAGATAAAAATGAAATATAATTTGTAAATTATTTTGGTCGAAATAACATAATTAATTGTGTTGTACATAGCGTATGCGTCAATATTTTTGGGCTTTAGCCCAAAAATAATATTCTAATTTTATTCAAACATTTTATAATTGTGTCCAACAAACCCCAATTGGATCAATAGGATTGGGTTTTAACCCAATCAATTAAAAATATACATTTGATGAAGAGGTTCAGCAAATGAAATATAATTTGCAATATTTTGGGGCTTTAGCCTGAAAGTATATTTCTGTCAAAATCCAAACACATTATAGATCCATCCATCCAAACCTGCGATGGATCACTACGATTGGGTTTTAACCTAAATAATAAATCGAAAATCAATTAAAATTTCGTAGAAATGGAAAACGCATAGAAATTCATATTTCCGCCATATTTCCCACCCTTTGAAAATGGACGTTATTAATCAAAAATGGCGGTTGTTTGGGTGACAAATGGAATTTTATTTTGAATAATATTTTATTCGTACGAGTAAAGTTTGGATTAATAGGATTGAGTTTTAACCCAATCCATCAAAGAACATGTCCCCAACCTCTAATTTACAAAAGCTCCAAATCCCGTAATCGCTCTACCTACAATAAGAGTATTTATTTCCTTAGTTCCTTCATAACTGTAAATAGCTTCGGCATCCGCAACAAATCTAGCAACGTCGTGCTCTAGCAAAATTCCGTTTCCACCCATTACCTCACGCGCTCTACCTACAACGTCTCGGGTGCGCATACTGCAAAAGACTTTTGCTAATGAAGCGTGCTCGTCTTTTAATAAACCTTGATCTTGTAATTCTGATAATCTGTAGACTAAAGTTTGCATGGCAGTAAGATTTGAAAGCATTTCAACCAAGTGATTTTGAATCAGTTGGAAGGAAGCAATTGGTCGTCCAAACTGCTCTCTTTTCTTGGTGTATTTTAATGCACTTTCATACGCGCCACGAGCGCAACCGACGGCTTGCCATGCTACTCCTGCGCGAGTCATCTTTAGAACTTTTGCTGTGTCTTTGAAAGAATTTGCATTTTGCAATCTGTCTTTCTCTTCAATTATACAGTCGGAAAGTGTAATGATGGCATTTTGAACTGTTCTCAACGCCATTTTGTCTTCCATCTTTTCGGCTTTGAAACCAGGATTTTCTTTTCGTACTAAAAATCCTTTTACTTGATTACTTTCTTCGTCTCTTGCCCAAATAATAATTACATCAGCAAATGTTGCATTGCCAATCCATTTCTTCTGACCATTTAAAATCCAGTTTTCTCCGTCAAATTTACAGGTTGTATCCATTCCGCCAGCCACGGCAGATCCCACTTCGGGTTCGGTAAGTCCGAAAGCTCCGATTTTCTCCATTCGCTGCATTGCTGGCAACCATTCTTGTTTTTGCTCCTCGCTTCCACAGAGATAAATAGATCCCATTGCCAGACCGCTATGAACTCCGAAGAATGTTGAGATTGAAACATCGACTCTAGCCAGCTCCTGCGCTATAATTCCTTCCAGCAAAGATG
The DNA here is from genome assembly GCA_038242935.1 of Flavobacteriales bacterium. Lineage (GTDB taxonomy): Bacteria > Bacteroidota > Bacteroidia > Flavobacteriales > Flavobacteriaceae > Flavobacterium. The sequence continues at coordinate 4,811 of JBBSRP010000131.1, read as the reverse complement.
ATTTGTTTCCGCAACCGTAGCCTTCGTAGGTAAGTCCAGCAATATTAAGCTCCGCCATTTTGGGGATAATTTCGAATGGGAATTCGGCGCGGTTCCAATAGTAGTTTGCAATTGGTTTGATTTCGTCTTCCATAAACTTGCGAACTTTGAGTTGCAATTCACGCTCTTCGTGGTTTAGTTTCAAACTTAAATCATAAAAATCCCCATCGATTGGCGGTAACTGACTATGACTTTTTTTCTTTTTGGTTTTAAGCATTTTCATCAATCCTTTTAATTGCGCATCATCAAGAGAACCTAAAGCGGACATAGCTTCGGTCAAATCTATTTTTTCGTTGATTTTTGCTAATTGATCAAGATCTACGTTTTTCAGAAGCGAAATTGTATTTCTAATTTTGGAGAAAAAAGACATATAGTGTGGTTTTGAGTTGCTTAAAATTAATGATTAAATCTTCAAAGGCTGTTAAATCTAAGCAAAGAAATGTGGTGCTATCGCCACGCTTTTTTATACGATCTGTATATATTCGGCGAAAGCCAAAAAATATTCAAACACAATCTCATTCACTTTCGATACTTGAACAACTGTCGAAAACTGTATGCTATTTTGTACTTTCGCATTCTTGATCAGTAAATATTATGTCGCAGAAAGTTTTAATTATCGGAATAGTTTGGCCTGAACCTAAATCTTCAGCTGCGGGAACGAGAATGCTGCAGCTTTTACAGTTTTTGAAAGCGAGCGATTACCAAATTACTTTTTGTAGTGCGGCAATGAGAAGTGATTATTCGTTGAATTTTGATGAATTAAACATAGCGACTCAGCAGATTGAATTGAACTCTCTCACTTTTGATGAGTATATAAAAGCGTATAATCCAGACATTGTGGTTTTTGATCGGTTTATGGTTGAAGAGCAATATGGCTGGAGAGTTTCGGAGAATTGCCCTGATGCATTACTGATTTTGGATACTGAAGATTTGCATTGTTTGAGATTAGCGCGGCAAGAAGCGTACAAAAAAGGAGCAGAATTTCAGCTTGATAATTTATTGTTGCAGGAGGTTGCAAAACGTGAAATGGCAAGTATTTTAAGGTGCGATTTATCATTGATAATTTCGGAATTTGAAATGGAAGTGCTTCAAAATATTTTTAGTATTTCGAAAAAATTACTTCATTATATTCCAATATTTGCAGAAAAGTCCGTTGATTTTGTTCCTGATTTTGAAGATCGAAAGGACTTTATCTTTATTGGAAATTATTTGCACGAACCCAATAAGCAAGCAGCTCTATTATTAAAAAAGAAAATTTGGCCACTGATAAAGAAACAGCTTCCCGAAGCAAAAATTTACATTTACGGTGCTTATGCAACTCAAGAAATTTTGCAGCTCAATAATATAAAGGAAGGATTCCTAGTAAAAGGTCGTGCTGACGATGCAAATAAAGTGATACAAAATGCTAGATTGTTATTGGCTCCGATGCCTTTTGGTGCTGGACTTAAAGGCAAACTTCTGGAAGCTATGCAAAATGGGACGCCATCAATCACAACAAACATTGGTGCAGAAGGTATATCTGCAGCAATTTATTGGAATGGAGTTGTTTCGGATGATTTTAATGAATTCGCAAATGCTGCTGTTCCTTTATATAATGATAAAGAAAAATGGAATTGTGCCCAGCAAAATGGATATAAAATTTTGAACAACCGCTTTAATCGTTCCCTTTTTGAAAATAAACTTGAAAGCAAAATAAAAGATTTACAAGCTAATTTACAGGAACACCGAAAGCACAATTTCTTGGGAGCGCTATTACAACATCATACGCTTAGCAGTTCAAAATATTTATCTAAATGGATTGAAGCAAAAAACAAGTTGGTGTAAATGTTTTTTATATAATATCGAAAATTAGCACAATCGGAATATGATCTGAAAGTTTCCGAGCGAGTTTGATATCTTCATAATTTCTATAGAAATGTATCACTTCGGCTTTAATCAGTTTAATTTTATCACTTTTATAAAAGAAATTATCAAATTCCGAAGCTAGACAATCTTCATTGAAGCACTTTTGTCTCAAAGTTGTTTTCTGATTTTGAAAAGCAGCTTTATAACCCATCTTTTTTAGTGGATTAAAAACCGAATGCGTCTCGGGACAATTGAAATCTCCCAAAAATATCAAATTTTTTTTTGGATATAAATCAGGTAAAAACTTGAAGTATTTAATTTCAGTTTCGGGTTGCATCTTCTTTGTAATCGCGTGAAAACTTACTAAAGTGAATACGTCGTCTTTATATTTAAAATCGGCAAAAAAAGGTTCACGATCTATTTCTACGACAAAATTTGTCTCGAGAAAAGACTTATTTATCATCTTCACCTTTGAAGGTTTCCATAGGTACGCATAACGTTCGCTTTTGTATGGGCTACTCGCAGTGGCATTGCTTACAACATACGACCATTTGGCTCCTTTTCGATTTAAAACATCACTTAATGCTGCAACTGCTTGAGTTCCGCCATAACCAGCCACAACTTCCTGAATAGCAACGATATCATAACCTCTCACAAAATCGGCAATCTGTTCCAAATCTTCTATTGACTTGGATTTTCCAAAATGCTGTATATTCCAACTTACAACACTTACTTGTGCAAAGGATAGTTGGCCAATAAATAAAAAGACAATTACAATTAAACGACGCACTAGAGAAATTTTAAAATATAATATTACAAAAAAACAGCTGTATGAAAACATACAGCTGCTATATCAATAAAAAATTATGTTTGTTTTAAGCAAGCATCGTAACTGGATTTTCCAGATACTGACGAAGCGTTTGCAAAAATTGAGCTCCAGTTGCACCATCAACAGTACGGTGATCACAAGCAAGAGTAAGCTTCATTGTGTTTCCAACAACAATCTGACCATCTTTGACAATTGGTTTCTCTTCGATAGCACCTACAGATAAAATCGCAGAATTCGGCTGATTGATAATTGATGTAAATTCAGAAATTCCAAACATTCCAAGATTCGAAACTGTAAAAGTACTTCCTTCCATTTCTGATGGTTGCAATTTTTTACTTTTAGCTTTTGATGCCAGATTTTTTACTTCAGTTCCAATTTGCGTAAGGGTGCGTTGATCTGCAAACGGCAAAACAGGAACAAGAAGTCCATCTTCTACAGCTACAGCCACACCAATATGTACGTGGTGATTGATTACTGTAACATCATCTTTCCAAGAAGAATTGACACGTGGATGTTTTTTTAGAGCCATCGCACAAGCTTTGATAACTAAATCGTTAAACGAAACTTTAGTATCTGGTAATGTGTTGATAGTTTTTCTTGAAGCCATCGCTTGATCCATTACTACTTCGATAGTAAGATAGTAATGAGGAGCAGTGAATTTTGATTCGGCAAGTCTGCGAGCAATAGTCTTACGCATTTGCGAATTTTTTACTTCTTCCACATCCGTTTCTCCAGCAGCAACAAATGGTCTTGCGGGCGCAGATGCTTTCTCAGGTGCAGCAGCAGCAGCAGCAGCTTGAGTTGCAGGTTTTGCTTCTTGTGGTTTATAATTTTCTATATCAGATTTAATGATTCGGCCATTTTCGCCAGAACCTTTTAAATCATTCAGATTAATTCCTTTTTCTTCTGCAATTTTTCTCGCTAATGGCGAAATAAATACGCGTTTATCATCATGTGATGAAGTAGAAGATTCTTCGGTTGAAGCAGATTCTTTTGATTCTGATTTATCTGATTTCTTTTCGTCTTTTGAATCTTCTGATTTTTCTTCAGAATCTTCAGGCTCATTAGCTTCTTTTTGAGAAGCATAATTTTCTGCAATTCCAGTTACATCTGTACCTTCAGGCCCAAGAATGGCAAGAATGCTATCAACAGGTGCTGATTCACCTTCTTTTATTCCAATATAAAGTAGAGTACCTTCATTAAAAGATTCAAACTCCATTGTCGCTTTGTCAGTTTCAATTTCAGCAAGAATATCTCCTTCTTCAATTTTGTCTCCAACTTTTTTAAGCCAAGTTGCGACTGTTCCTTCTGTCATAGTATCACTAAGGCGTGGCATATTAACTACAATAACTCCTTCTGGAAGTTCCTTAGATTTTGAAGTGTCAGCTTCTGGTTTTTCTTCTTTCGAATCGTCAGTCTTATCTTCTTTTTTATCTTCAGATTTAGATTCTTTTTTATCTTCAGATTTAGATTCTTTTTTATCTTCAGATTTAGATTCATCTTCCGACTCGTCTTTTTTTGAATCTTCCTTATCTTCAAGTAAAGATTTATAATCTTCACCTTCTTTACCGATGATTGCAAGCAATGTATCAACCGGAGCTGATTCCCCATCTTTAAGTCCAATATATAAAAGCGTTCCAGATTCAAACGCTTCAAATTCCATTGTTGCTTTGTCAGTTTCTATTTCAGCAAGGATATCTCCTTCTTCGATTTTGTCACCGACTTTTTTTAACCATTTCGCCACCGTTCCCTCAGTCATAGTATCGCTAAGGCGAGGCATATTTATTTTTTGTGCCATAGTATATTATAATTTATGAGGAATAAATGGATAGTCTTTTTGATCGTACACAACATCATAAAGCTGTTGAACTTCTGGAAACTCTGATTCTTCAGCAAAATCCACACATTCCTGAACTAAGTCTTTTACTCTTTTGTCTATTGCTTCAATTTCCTCTTCTGTTGCGTAGTTATTTTCTTTAATCACGTCAAGCACCTGAGTGATTGGGTCAATTTTTTTGTATTCCTCAATTTCATCTTTAGAACGATAAAGTTGCGCATCAGACATTGAATGTCCTCTGTAACGGTACGTTTTCATTTC
>JBBSRP010000130.1:0-8876 GCA_038242935.1 Flavobacteriales bacterium | reverse complement strand
TCAAGATCGATGATGTCGTCCATCATACGTTGTGCTTTGTTCACGTGTTTTTTGAAAAGTTCAAAATCAAATGAAGCTTCTTTTGTAAATGGATTGTTTACATAAGCAAATAAATTGATGGCAAGAAGACGACAAGAATCGTAAGGACATAATGGAATTTCTCCACAAGGATTCGTAGAAACTGTTTCGTAGCCTAGATTTGCGTAGCAGTCAGGCAATGATTCGTTGATAATTGTATCCCAAAACAGAATTCCTGGCTCTGCAGATTTCCAAGCATTGTGAACAATTTTCGACCAAATTTTACGCGCTTCAACGTCTTTTGTAAAAACAGGATTTTCGCTATGTATTGGATATTTTTGAGTGTATTTCTCGTCGTTTTTGACCGCTCTCATAAACTCATCGTCTATTCGAACCGAAACGTTTGCTCCTGTAATTTTACCTTGCTCTAGCTTAGCATCGATAAAATCTTCGGAATCTGGATGGTTTATAGAAACTGACAACATCAGAGCACCACGTCTTCCATCTTGTGCCACTTCTCTAGTTGAGTTTGAGAAACGCTCCATAAACGGAACAAGACCTGTAGAGGTTAATGCTGAGTTTTTTACCGCAGAACCTTTTGGTCGGATGTGAGAAAGATCGTGTCCTACTCCACCACGACGCTTCATTAACTGAACTTGCTCTTGATCAATTTTCATAATTCCTCCGTAAGAATCACTTTTTGAGCCATTACCAATTACGAAACAATTTGACAAAGAAGCTATTTGGTAAGGATTTCCAATTCCAGTCATTGGACTTCCTTGTGGAATAATATAGTTAAAGTCTTTTATAAGGTCAAATATTTCATTTTCGCTCATTGAATTTGGATAACGAGCATCAATTCTTGCAATTTCACTTGCAATACGACGGTGCATATCATTTGGAGTTAATTCGTAAATATGTCCTTCAGAATCTTTCAATGCATACTTATTTAGCCAAACTCTAGCAGCTAAATCATCACCTTTAAAGTAGTCTAAAGACGCTTTAAAAGCTTGATCATTAGTGTATTTTGTAGTTTTCTCTGCAGCTAATATATTTTCCATAAGAATGTTATTTGGTAGACAACAAAGTTATCAAAACTTCAACATTTTAAACCTACAATTTTTAAAGATATCAACAAGTTATCAAATTTATTTTATATATTACTGTTTATCAGGATTTTACTGAATTGACATGCGCGCAAAGTCAACAAATTATTCTACTTTTTAAATTTCCTAATGAAACTAAATATTTAATTTAAAAAGAACAATCACTGGCAAAACCTCAGTAATATTCCAAAAAAAATCCCGAAACAGTGGCGTTTCGGGATTTTTATAAGAATTTTTAAACACTTATTTTTTCACTGGAATATTTTCCAAAATCTCTAAAAGATACTTCCAGAATTTTTGAGAAGATTTTATACTTGCACGTTCATCCGGAGAGTGAGCTCCTTTGATTGTTGGGCCAAAAGATATCATATCCATTTCAGGATAATGTGTTCCTAAGATTCCACATTCTAATCCTGCGTGACAAGCAACAACATCTGGCTTATCTGTATTTTGTTTTTGATAAATATCAACTAATACGTCAAGGATTTCAGATTTTACATTTGGAGTCCATCCAGGATAAGACCCACTTAAATCTACTTCACATCCAGTTAATTCAAAAGCAGAACGAAGTGCATTGGCCAAATCCATTTTTGAACTTTCTACAGATGATCTTGTAAGACATTTAATTTCTACAGAACCATCTTTGATAATTACTCTAGCAACATTATTTGATGTTTCTACAAGGTCTTCCATATCTGGACTCATTCTGTAAACACCATTATGTGCTGCATAAATTGCTCTAATAACTCCTTCTTGAACGCCAAGATCCATAACTTTTGCTGGAGTATCACATTTTTCGATTGTAATCGAAAGATTTGGCTCCATTGTATGCAACTCAGTTTTGATATCACCAATTAATTCCTGCATATCAAAAACGTAAGCTTCATCGTAAATTGCCGAAATAATTACGGTAGCATTACTTTCTCTAGGAATTGCATTTCGCAAACTTCCTCCATCAACCTCTGAAATTTGAAGCCCGAAGTTATCAAAACCATCAAAAAGAAGGCGGTTCATAATTTTGTTAGCATTACCCAAACCTTTGTGAATGTCCATTCCAGAGTGACCTCCGTTTAGACCTTTCACTGAAATTTTATATCCAACAGAATTTTCAGGAACTTCTTCTTCGTGATATCCACGAGTAGCAGTAACATCAATTCCTCCAGCACAACCAATATCAATTTCTGTATCTTCTTCTGTATCTAAATTCAATAAAATTTCTCCTTGAAGAATTCCTCCTTTAAGATTCAAAGCACCAGTCATTCCAGTTTCTTCATCAATTGTAAATAATGCTTCGATTGCTGGATGCGGAATGTCTTTACTTTCCAAAATCGCCATAATCGCAGCAACTCCAAGACCATTATCAGCACCTAAAGTTGTACCTCTGGCTCGAACCCAGTCACCATCTACGTACATATCAATTCCTTGAGTATCGAAATCAAAATCCGTATCATCATTTTTTTGGTGCACCATATCTAGGTGACCTTGCAAAACTATCGGCTTGCGATTTTCCATTCCCGCCGTCGCAGGTTTTCTAATAATTACATTCCGAATCTCATCTTCAAAAGTTTCTAGACCTAAAGTCTCTCCAAATTGTTTCATAAACTCAATTACTCTTTCTTCTTTTTTGGAAGGACGAGGCACTGCATTTAAATCTGCAAACTTATTCCAAAGCGCTTTAGGCTCTAAATTTCTAATTTCTTGACTCATATATATGTTTTAAAAATTTTCTGTTAGACAATTCAACAAATATAAGAAACTCAAAAGCAGCAAGATATTATATTCTATTTTTCTTAGTAAAATTCCTTAATTTTAAAGTCTCAAATAAATATTTAGCTTTCGCTAAAAGACGAATTCTTAAGAGATAACAATTTCAAATGAACAACCCTACTTTTAAGAAATACTTCCTGCCTTCGCTACTATTGATTAGCATCATTTTAGTTCAAATTTTATCCGCTTTTCCAGCATTTATAGAAAAGTATTATAGCAATTTTCTTTTTCAATATATTTCTAAAATTTTGCGATTCAGTTTTGGTTTTCTACCATTCTCTTTTGGCGACATCTTTTATACTTCAATTATTCTATATCTGATTTATTATTTAGTGATTTCGAAAGTTCGAAAAAAGAAATGGACAATTAAACAATCTCTATTAAATGTCTTATCAGTTTTAGGTGTTTTCTATTTTCTATTTAATTTTCTGTGGGCTATGAATTACCATCGACAGCCAATTACTGAAAGATTAAATTTCTCCACAGAATATACTTCTACCGAACTTTTAGAATTCACTAAAAATCTTATTCTAAAAACCAATGCTCTTCAAGAGGAAATAACTTCGGACAGAAACGAAGTCGTCACAATTCCCTATACAACTTCGGAAATGTACAAACTGAATTTGGCAGGTTACAAAAAATTAGAAAAAGAAAATTCTGAATTTGCTTATTCAACTATTAGTGTGAAAAACTCGATCTTTTCTGTTCCTCTAAGTAATATGGGGTTTGCAGGATATCTAAATCCTTTTACCAATGAAGCTCAAGTAAATTCGGAAATGCCCAAATATTCAATTCCAGCAACGGCGAGTCACGAGATGGCGCATCAAATCGGAATTGCCTCGGAAAGTGAAGCAAATTTTGTGGGCTTTCTTTCAACAGTTCATAATCCAGATAACTATATCAAATACTCGGGCTATACAATGGCTTTACGCTACTGTCTCAGCGCTTTGAGAGTACAGAATGAGCAAGAGTTTCAAAGTACTCTAAAAACTATCAATCCTGGAATTTTAAAGAACTTTCAAGAAAGTGAAGATTTCTGGAAGTATTATTCGGGGCAAGCGGATAAATTTTTTTCAATTTTCTATGATAATTTTCTAAAGGCAAATAAACAAGAAGATGGACTTGAAGGTTACAGCAAATTTGTCGATTTGCTTATCGGATATTACAAAACAACAAATTTACCTTAAATCTCTCTGCAAATCTTTTTTTTACGAAAGTGTAACATAAACTCCAAAAAGCTACTAATCAAAATATGACATCTAAGACCGAAGCCGATTTTGTCCAACAACTGAAGGCAAATCAAAACATAGTGCATAAAATCTGCCGACTCTATACCAGAGATCACGATTCGCACATGGATTTGTTTCAGGAAATAACCATACAATTATGGAAAGCCTATCCAAAATTTAGAGGAGAAGCAAAATTTTCTACTTGGGCATATCGCGTCGCATTAAATACTGCAATAACTCTTTACCGAAAAAGCACCAGAACAATACATACCGTTGAATTTGATAATCAGTTTCATTTTACAAAAAATGAAGATTATAACTACGAAGAAGAAGAACAGTTGAAATTACTATATCAAGCGGTCTATCAACTGAACGATATTGAGAAAGCAATAGTATATATGTATCTGGAGGAGAAAGATTATGCAGAAATCTCCGAAACTTTGGGCATAACAGAAGTTAACGCAAGAGTCAAAGTCAATCGAATAAAAGGTAAATTAAAAAAAATATTAAATCCGTAGAGAGAAATGAAAGAGTTGGATTTATTAAAAAAAGACTGGAATAAAACTGCATCAAATTTTAAAGAGGTTTCCGAAAAAGAACTTTATAAAATGCTGCATAAAAATTCGTCGTCAATTGTAAAATGGATACTAATAATAAGCATCTGCGAAATACTTTTGTGGACTGTCCTTAATATGTATAGCAGCACCGATGATTATTTAACGTCAATAAAACACCCTGAGCTTCAAATATATTTTGATGTGATGAGTATTTTTATTTACGTGATTTCAATTGGATTCGTAGTGCAGTTTTATCGAAATTACAAACAGATATCGACACTTACTTCGACAAGAAAATTAATGCGGACTATTCTCAAAACGAGAAAAACTGTTCGCATTTATGTTGTGTATAATTTACTAATGATTGTAATTCAATTTTTAATCGGAATATTTCTTGCCTTCAATTATAATCCAGAAATGCTAGAAATGAAAGACAAGATACTGCAACAACCAAGTACAATGGCAGGTGTCGTTGTAGGAGTTTTATTAGGTACTGCAGTAGTTATAGGCGCATTTTGGATATTCTACCGTCTCGTTTATGGAATTCTAACCAAAAAATTATACCACAATTACAAAGAATTGAAAAGAATCGATTTTTAATCTATTCGACTTGATTTTGATGCACTTTAAGAAATGAGGGATCTTGCTCAATTGCAAAAGCAACTTTCTGAACTATGTCATCAATAGAATCATTGTCATAATCTATATCTAAAGGTGGTTTTATAACAAAGGATTGCAAGACACCTTTCTTCTTAATGCGAAGTCCTTTCTTATCAAACGATCTTCGAAAACCATCAATAACTATTGGCACAACAATTGGGCGGTGCTGCTTTATTATATGAGCAGTTCCTTTTCTTATAGGATGAAACGACTTTGTAGTTCCCTGCGGAAAAGTTATCACCCAACCGTCATCAAGCGCGAGTTTAATACTTTCGGTATCTTTTGGGTTCACTTCCCTTTTTACATTTTCCTCTTCGCTTCTCCAAGTGCGCTCCACAGTAATTGCGCCAGCGTAAGAGAAAATTTTGGGCAAGAAACCTTTCTTCATTGTTTCTTTTGCCGCGACATAGTATATATTTAATTTCGGATTCCAGATATACATAACGTTTTTTAAAGTATCCGTTCGTCCTTTTAAACTTGCGTTAAAAACGTGAAACATTGCACCCACATCTGCAAAGTATGTTTGATGATTGGAAACGAACAGAACATTTGTATCTGGAAGAGACTTGATTATCTCTGAACCTTCAATTTTAAGCTCATTAAATCCTTGGTGTCTTTGATGACTAATAAAACCTAAAAGCCGAATTAGCCACTTTTTTAAAAGTAAGATGTGACCAAAAGGATTTCTTTTTAGAATTTGCATCAAGGTAGGTTCAGGTTACCTAACAAAAGTACGAAAATACTGCTCTAAAATATACTTTTTATAACATCTTTTAGCTCCTGCAGCATCATAGCCGTAGCGCCCCAAATAACAGTTTCGCCAAGTTTAAAAGCAGGAACGACAATATCTGTAGAGTAGGTAGCACTAACACTCTGCATAGTCAAACTACTATCCTCGAGAATATCATTTAATGGAAATAGTGCCATCGATGCGACCTCTCTTGGATCTGGAACAAAATTCGGTTTGGAAGTACAGAATCCCAAAAACGGAAAAACATTAAAATTACTTGGAGGAATAAAAACATTGGAAAAAGCGCAGACGATATTTATCTGTTCAGGATTTACACCGATTTCTTCGTGAGTTTCCCGCAAAGCCGCGTCCAAGACACTTTCATCCTTTTCCACCTTACCTCCTGGAAAAGCCACCTGAGAAGAATGTACTCCTTTATAAGAGTTTCGCACAATTAAAGCAATCATAGCAGTATCTTGTTGCGGATAGATCAGCATCATTACTGCCGCGTCTCTTGCAACCTCGACACTATAATCGTGATTAAGAAGTTGTAGTCTCCTTTCTAGGGGCGACATTTTTAAATGTGATTCCGTTGCTGGCAAGGATACTTTCGCTATTTTTGGAGTTAATTGAACAAATTCCTCAAAAGTCATAGTTTGGTGATTTATATCTCAAAGTTACAGAAAATGACATTCACAAAATAACTAAAATAGCATAGACGTGTACAGCAGAGAAGAAAATCAAAAATTAAAAAGAGAATTTTGGATATCATTCGCAGAAAAATATCCGCGCAAGTGGGTATTGTATGATACTAAAATTAAGGACTTTTCTTTTAAATTTTATGTTGATAATAAGAAAGTGCAAGTGCTGATTGATATCGAGCACAAAAGTGAAGAAAAACGAATCTTGTATTTTGAAAAATTACAAGCTCTGAAAGAAATTTTGCAAGATGAATTTGTGAAAGACCTGGTATTTGAGAAGGAATATCATTTGGAAACTCAAAAAGTAGTTTCGAGAGTCTGGACAGAATTAGATCAAGTAAAAGTCAGTAATCGCAATGATTGGGATCGAATCTTCGACTTCTTTTATAAAAATATGGAAGGTCTAGAAAGATTTTACTTAGAGTATGACGAATTTATAAAAGACATATAATCAAATCTAACTACTAGTATATAAGATCGACTGTCATCTTCTGATCACGGTCAATTATAATAGCGCAATCGGAAAATTTGGGGGCACTTAATTTTGGTTTGTAATTTTTCGAAAAACCGTATCCTTCCTTAGGAATTCCAATCACATTAGTATTCATTTTTCCATCTGAATTTTCATCGTGATGAATCGCAATTGCGTACTCGCCATAAGGCAGATCTTTAATGACAAATTTCGATTGTCCTCCCTTAACATTGTATTGCACTAATTTGTATTCACCACCCACCTTCGGAAATGATTCGGATTTATTGTAAACAGCTATTTGGATTGTACCCTTTTTACCTTTGATGTTTTCTATAATAATAGTGACGGAATTTTCTGACGCAATATTGTTAAACATCAATAGAATTGAAAGGACGACGAAATATTTTAGGAATGCCATAGGATTATTGAGTAGTTTACAAAAATTAAGAGCAACTTATAGCATAAGGCAATAAAAATGCCAAGAAGTACTTTAATTTAAAATAATATATAAATCTACAAACTTCAGAAAAAAATATTGATGTAATCTCAATAATTATATACAGAAAATCGTAGTGATTTATCAGAAACGATTTCTTATTTCATCGACTAAATCGCATAATTGACATGCTTTTACAAGAACACCCGCTAATATATATTGCAAAACTCTCATACTTAAAATATTTAAAATTATAAATGAAATGCAAAACTTGGGGAGTTTTTGTTGGCATTAGGATTGACATTAGGTCTCAGTAATATAACTGGTAATCAATCAAATACTCCCATAAAGCTAATAAATTATTAAGAGAAAATACGAGCTTTTTGAATAAAGATATTGTGATAACAAATTACAACAGGCTGAAGTTGTTATAACTATAGAAATATTGGCATTGCAGAAGCATAATTATAAGTTGAAACAGCGCATGTTAATTTTTTTATATATACAGATAAAAACAAAGTTTTATACTGCGTAGGAATATTTTACTGTTGCAATTACTGTACACATAACTGAGTATCCTAGCTACATCAAATAGGTGTTTAATTGATCTAAATGATTCTCTAAAGAGTTCAAAGTTGATACAGAATATCTTGTGCTACGGAGATTTTGCGAGAGGGATTACTTCACTAAACTTTTATTTTTCAGCGGAGTTCAGTGAACTGCGTTTGAAGTATAAATCCTTTGCTGTAGCTTTGCGGAGCAAAGCTACAGCAAAGGATTGGGAACGGATAGCCCGACCTGAAGCTAATAATTGCTTCTATTTTGCACAGTCTTTATGGCGAAGGTCTCGCCCAAATAGAAAAAATAAAAAGTTGATTGCTTATGATTTGCTAAATATTGGACATAAAAAAAGCCACTTCGACGAAGCAGCTTTTTTTATATAGTACGTTTGATTAATTCTTTTTGATGAATTCGTCAACGAGTTCAGGAGCCATAATGCTTTCAGTAAAAGTATATGCACCTGTCTTAGGAGATTTCACCATTTTGATGGCTTTTGAAAGTCTCTTTGATGTTCCTTGTAAAGTTGCTACGGTTTTCTTTGCCATGAGTAAGTCTTATTTAATTTCTTTATGAACTGTTACTCTTTTTAGAATTGGATTAAATTTCTTAATCTCAAGTCTGTCTGGAGTATTTTTCTTG
>JBBSRP010000129.1:0-8974 GCA_038242935.1 Flavobacteriales bacterium | reverse complement strand
TGACCATCATATATAATTACTTAAAAATTAACAATAATATTCATTAGAATCCTGTTTTAAAAAAAATATTATTTTTTTTCTTCAACTTTTCTCAAAATTTCTGATTCTATTACGGAAATTTCTTGATCATAAAATTGTTAGATTTCGTATTATCCAATATTCTAAAGAGGATATACAGTAAATAGAAGATACTTAGAATATTTATTAGTATAACTTCTAAATCATCTCATTTAAACGAATTTAAGATCTACAGATCGTCACCTACAAAATTTAACATTTGTTTCGATCTCTCCTTCAAAAATGCTAAGGGTGCCCCAATATAGATTCCCCATGGAGCCACATCTTTAGAAACTAAGGAAAAAGAACCTATTGCACTTCCTTCATTGATAGTAACACCTGGAAGAATAACACATTGTGCTCCAACAATGACATGATTAGCCAGTTTTACTGCTCTACTATCAACATTTTTAAATTGTGCAGATATCGTTGGTCCCGTCAGAAAATTACCTGAATAATCATCACTGCTCGAATAAATTGCAGTTTTGGAGCTTACTCCAACATAATCTTCCAAAGAAATTTTAGCCTGTCCAATCAAAGATACATAACACGCAATGTGGACATGGTTTCCTATTTGTATTCCATCCTCACCTGCTGAAAGAATTGAGAAATCGTCAATGCGGACATTCGAACCTATTGATATATTCTGTGCGTTGTAAATTGAGGTCTTATTCGAAATTAGTACGTTGCTTCCCACTTCTGCAAAGCCTAGTTCTAATAATTGCTCTTCTGAATAAAATGCCATATTAATATTTTTTTAATCGCGCTATACCTTCTAATATAATAAGACCGCTCGCATTAACACAAGTAGTTTTGACAAAAATGTGTTGTTTGTCATTTATACTAACTACTTCAACTGTGCCTATTATTTCTTCACCAAGATAAACTGGGTTAAAGTACTTAACTTCATGGCTTAAATATACAGTACCAGGCCCTGGCAATTCCTTTGCAAATATTGTAGTAATAAGAGTAATTACCAGAGGACCATGAACAATTGGTTTCTTAAATATTGTTGTTTTTGCATATTTTTCATCAAAGTGGATCGGATTATAGTCACCGGTTACTTTTGCGAACAATTCAACATCGTCAGCAGTAAAAATCCGTTTAACAGTACATCTGTCTCCTATCTTAATTATGTTCATATGGCTAATTATTTTGTACTCTTAAACACATTCGACTTATTAATTCTACTTCTGCAATAGTTAAGTCAAAATATAGAGGTAAACACAGAATTTTTTTCGAAATTTCTTCGGTAATTGGCATTTCTGTTGGTTCCAAATATGGTAGAACACTTGACAGTGATGGATAGAAATAACGACGCGAAAACACTTCGTTTTTTTCTAGGAAAACCTTAATCTTTAACATTGATTCTTCTGATTCAAAAATAAGAGGATAATATGCATAATTAAGGCATGAGTCTTTATGCCATACAGGTTTTCTAGCTTTTAAATTAGCGAGATTTAGATCGTAAGCTTCTGTTAATTTTTTCCTCATTAAATGAATATCATTAATATAAGGCAAATTTGCTAGTCCCATTGCAGCATGAAATTCTGAGTTTTTACCATTCATTCCTAATTCTGCAAAAGCTTCAGGGCCGTCAAAACCGAAGTTCCGAATAAAAGCCAGCTTTTTTAAAATGTCAGAGTTATTTGTGACAATTATTCCGCCTTCTATTGAATGGTATAATTTGGTAGCATGTAAGCTACAAATACTGATGTCTCCATATTCAAAAATTGATTTGCCATGTACCTCTACATTAAAGGCATGTGCACCATCATAAATAACTTTTAAATTATTTCTTCTTGCGATCTCTTCGATAGCTAGCACGTCGCAAGGGTTTCCGTAAACATGCGTTGCTAGAATAGCGGAGGTATTTGGTGTAATAGCCTCTTCTATTTTTTGAGCGTCAATATTTAAAGAATCCTTGTCGATATCTACAAATACTGGCTCACATCCTTCCCAAACAATACTACTTGTTGTAGCGACAAATGAAAAAGGTGTGGTAATTATCTCTCCTTTTAAATCTAAAGCTTTAATTGCCATTTGTAAAGCAACAGTTCCATTTGTTACAAACAATAAATGTTTAAGATTTAAATGAGCTTTTAATTTCATCTCTAATTCACTTGATAAGGGACCCATATTTGTCAACCATTGACGTTGCCAAATTCCTTTTAAATAGTTTTCATATTCACCTTGGGGTGGCAGAAAGGGTTTTGTTACTGGTATCATTTTTTTAAAATTATGGTTTTAATATCTTGAACTGATTGAAATTTGAATAAGATCGCTAAAGCGAAGAAAGATAATGAGCCAACTAAACCTCCTACGGATAACCTTAATAAGTCGATTGCATTAAGATTAATTAAGATTTTATCAACACACCAAGTTACTATGCCAGCGATCACACTAATTAATAGAATTGGAGCCACATCCTTGATTTGCTCTAGCGCATTATAGTTGAGAAACTTCCCCGAATAGTGTGTGTTAATAAATAATCCCACTGCAGATGAGAAAACAATCCCCCACAATAAACCGTATATGCCGAAGGGAAGGGATATTAGAATTGTAACAACTAATAGAATTTTTTTTATAACTTCTAATTTCAAAAATAAGTCACTTCGCCCCTTAACATTTAAGATATTTAAGTTATATACATGAAAAGGGTACAAGATACCTGAGATACAGAGTATCTGGAAATATGGCACTGAGGGTAACCATTTTTCAGTAAATACAAACCTAAATAACGGCGTCGCTAAAACGCCCATAATTATTAAAGTCGGAGCCACAAAAAATGTTACTATCTGCATTATCTGTTTATAAACTTTTTTAAGTCTAATGTTATCATCCTTAATTGCCGCAAATAGCGGGTATGTTACTTTGCTCAACGCTCCAGAAATATTGGCAACTGGAAGTTGTACAACGGTATCCGCACGAGTGTAAAAACCCAGTTGTGCAGGCGAATACAGTTTACCTATAATAACGGTATAACTATTTGTAAATACAACATCTAGAAGACCAGAAAGCAATAATTTATATCCAAAATTAAAATGATATTTGAATTTTTCAATATTAAAAACTAAAGAAGGTTTCCATTTTGTAACGATCCACAGTTGAAGGGATTTTAAAAATGATTGAAATAATGCCATCCAAACCAAACTCCAAACACCAAATCCTATATATGCTAAAACGACACCTAGAATTCCGCCGCCAATTAAAGAAGGAATAGTTACTCGCATTTGTGTTTTGAAATCCATCTTCTGAGTTAATCGTGTTAACTGTACTGTTGAAAATGCATTTATAATAAAAGAAATTCCATAAACCCGAATTATATTTACTAAAATTGGCTGTTCAAAAAAAACTGAAATTAACGGAGCAGTAAAAAATAAAATAAAATATATTAATACGCTGCCAATTATATTAAAATAAAAAACTGTTGAGAAGTCTTCTTGATCTGCATCAGGCGTTCTAATCAATGATGTTGTTAATCCGCTATTAATCAATGTTGCGCCAATTCCCATAAAAATAGCGATCATTCCTATGATACCAAATTCAGCTGGTAAAAGCAATCTCGCCAAGATAACAGAAATCATAAATTGAATGGCTTGCGTGCTGAATTGTTGCGCAAACGTCCATACCATTCCAGAAATTGCTTGTTTCTTTAAAGACATTCTACTTATTTAGATGTTTCTTTAGGTATGAATAATAATCCCCTTTTAAGTTCTTTATGCTTTCACCTAATGTTTCCTTCGCAATCCAATTATAATTTAATGCAATTTCTTCCAAACATGCAATTTTCAAACTTGTTCTTTTCTCAACTGCTTTAACAAATTCAGTTGCCTCCGTAAGTGCTTCGTGTGTGCCAGTGTCTAGCCAGGCAAAACCACGTGACATCACTTGCATGCTCAACTGCTCTTGCTCCAAATAATACTGGTTTACTGATGTGATTTCTAATTCACCTCTATGCGATGGCTCTACTTGTTCTGCTACTTCAATTACTGAATTTGGATAGAAATATAATCCTACAACGGCATAGTTCGATTTAGGATTTGAAGGCTTTTCGATAATACTCAAAACTCTGCCATGGTCATCAAATTCTGCTACTCCATACCTGTCGGGATCATCAACATAATATCCAAAAACTACTGCCTGTTTTTCTTCTTTCACTTTTTGAACAGAATCTGTCAATAATTTCTGCAATCCTGCGCCGTAAAAAATATTGTCTCCTAATACTAAGCAGACGTCATCAGTACCAATAAAATCCTTGCCTATTATGAAAGCTTGAGCTAGACCATCAGGTGAAGGTTGCTCAGCATACGTTAACTCAATACCAAATTGCGAACCATCTCCCAACAATTTTCCGAAATTTGGTAAATCGTGTGGAGTGGAAATAATCAATATTTCTTGTATTCCGGCTAACATTAAAACTGAAAGCGGATAATAAATCATCGGTTTATCGTAAATAGGTAGTAACTGTTTTGAAACCGCTAATGTTAACGGATGTAATCGAGTTCCCGAACCTCCAGCAAGTATAATTCCTTTCATATTATTTATGCATTATATTGTTCTTCATAATACTTTTGGTACGTACCAGAAGTAACATTTTTTAACCATTCTTCGTTGGATAAATACCAATCAATTGTTCGCTCTAACCCTTGCTCAAAAGTAACTGATGGTTTCCAACCTAATTCTGTATTAATTTTGGAAGCGTCAATAGCATATCGTAAATCATGACCTGGTCTATCCTTTACGTACTTTATTAGTTGCTCTGATTCACCATCTGCTCTGCCGAGTTTTGAATCCATTTGTGAACATAATAATTTTACTAAATCTATATTTTTCCATTCATTGAAACCTCCAATATTGTAAGTCTCATGATTTCTACCCTTATGAAAAACTAAATCGATTGCTACCGCATGATCTTCTACAAATAACCAATCACGAGTGTAATTCCCGTCACCATATACTGGCAAAGGCTTTTTCTCAATGATATTATTGATGAAAAGTGGAATTAGTTTTTCTGGAAAGTGGTTGGGTCCGTAATTATTAGAACAATTAGTTATGACATAAGGCAGACCGTACGTTTCACCATAAGCTCTCACAAAGTGATCTGAAGCAGCTTTTGATGCTGAATAAGGAGAATTTGGATCGTAAGAAGTTGTTTCTGTAAAGAGTCCTGTTTCTCCCAATGATCCATAAACCTCGTCCGTTGAGATATGGTAGAACAATTTATTCTCAAAATCGCCATCCCAACATTTCTTTGCAGAATTCAGCAAATTCATTGTCCCAATCACATTCGTTTTTACAAATGCAAGTGGATCTGCTATGGATCGATCTACATGTGACTCTGCAGCTAGGTGCAAAACACCTTCAAATTTGTACTGATCAAATAAGTTTTCTATAAAGTCTGCATCTAAAATATCTCCTTTTATAAAAGTATAATTAGAATTATTTTCGATGTCTTTTATATTTTCCATATTTCCAGCATACGTAAGTGCATCTAAGTTATAAATATGATAGTTGGGATAGTTACTTACAAATCGTCTAACTACATGCGAACCAATAAAACCAGCACCACCAGTGATAAGAATATTTTTCATCTTTTATAATTTACCTTCAACTTTACATTTAAGAATACCTTTTACATCGTACACAATCGCACTTTCTTTCTTTAGAGAGTCTAGATCTAGATCTAAAAAATTATTATGGGCTACACCTAATACAATTGCATCATATCTTGCTTGATCAACAAGTTTTGTATGGCAAACAAGTCCATATTCGTGTTGTACTTCTGCAGGATTTGCCCATGGATCATAAATCGTCAACTTTACATTATAATCTGCTAAAGCTTTTATTACATCCACCATTTTAGTATTTCTAACATCTGGGCAGTTTTCTTTGAAAGTAATTCCCAAAATTAAAATCTCTGCTCCATTTACTTTAATATCGTTGCGTAGCATTGTCTTTACAACTTGAGTAGCAACATACTCACCCATAGAATCATTCAGTCGACGACCAGCAAGGATAATTTCTGGATGATATCCAACCTCCTGCGCTTTTTGTGCTAAATAATATGGATCAACTCCAATACAGTGTCCGCCAACAAGTCCTGGTTTAAATGGTAAGAAATTCCATTTAGTTCCCGCAGCTTCCAAAACATCGTGTGTATTAATATCTAATAAATTGAAGATTTTTGCTAATTCATTTACAAAAGCAATATTTATATCGCGCTGTGAATTCTCAATCACCTTCGCTGCTTCTGCAACTTTTATTGTTGGAGCCAAATGTGTACCGGCAGTAATAACATTTTTATACAATGCATCTACTTTTAAGCCCACTTCTGAAGTAGACCCCGATGTTACTTTTAAAATTTTCTCAACAGTATGCTCCTTATCACCAGGATTAATACGCTCTGGGGAATAACCGGCAAAGAAATCTTCATTAAATTTTAAACCAGAAATTCGTTCCAGTACAGGAATACATTCTTCTTCTGTAGCTCCTGGATAAACGGTAGATTCATACACTACGATATCTCCTTTCTTTAATACTTTTCCCACTGTTTCACTTGCTTTGTATAAAGGTGTTAGGTCAGGGCGATTATTTTTATCTACGGGCGTTGGTACTGTAATTATATAATAGGTGCAATCGGCAATATCAGTTAAAGTTGCTGAACAGTACAATCCTTTTTGGCTCGAATTAAAATCAGCGACTAAAACATTTTGCAACACCTCATCACTCACTTCTAATGTTTTGTCAATGCCTGAATTTAATTCTGAAATTCTAGTTTGATTTATATCAAATCCCACTACTGGGTATTTGGTAGCAAAAAGACGGGCCAAAGGCAATCCTACATATCCCAACCCGATAACAGCTATTTTTTCCATATTATATTGTTTAATAATGTACTATTCTTTATTAAAGCACCATGTTTCTAAAGATTTTTTTTATCCAATTACTGCGGCGTTTCTGATTGATAAGCACAGCTTCGCATTGTGAGTCCCAAAAGAGCTCACGACTTGTATTATATTTTTCAAATTCGTCCTTACGGAAAAATTTGATGTCATTACAAAGTGTATCTTACGCTTTATAATAAAGTTTGGATTATATTTTTTCTCACAGTAATTTTACAAGTAAGGTCAAATCTTTTTATCTATAACTCAACAGCATGATGTGCAAGCTCTATCACCAATTTTAAACAAGCGCATCCCTTCTAATGACTAACTTGACTCCTAGACTTGGCAAGAATAAATGTGCTTTTTGATTGGACACATGCTCAATTACCGCCTCCTTACCTTTGAAAAGACCTTGCTGCAATTGAATTCTTTCACCTGCCTCTATCTCTCTGATGACGACTTCACCATTAGATTTTTCGATCTCACTGCGCATCAATTCTATTTCTGCGCTTCTAATAACCGCAGGTTTGCCGAGCCAAAACACATAATTAAGAACCCCATCAATAATAAAGACTTCAGCACGCTTAGAATCTTCAATTTGAATGAAGACATAAGAAGAGAATAGTGGCGAAGTAATCTTTTTTTTTCGATCACTCCATTGTTTCATCTCGGTCTTTAGAGGCAAATAAATTGTAAAACCTAATTGGTCCAACTGCTGCGCTATTTTCTGCTCCTTTCGAGGCTTTGTATAAAGCGCATACCAGTTTACCATCTTTATTTATTATATTAATAACATTTACTGTCCAGAATTCTCTCTTTCTTCTATATAGTTTCAAGACTGAAAAATAAGTAAACCATCCACCTCCTTTTCAGCGAGCGAAAATACTACTTTCCTGTCTATTATCTCTTCGATTTTTGCAGATAAGTTTTGTACATATTCTGCATTAAGTGATTTACCTATAAGAGTTATCATAATTATTCCGGAGTCTATGCCATTGGCATAATCTCCAGTGAGAATTATTTTTTCTACTGCGCCCATACGCTCTAAAACCTGCGCTGTAATAGCGTCAAGACCGATATAAGTGCGCACAATTTTCTGCAAAGATCCAAATAATGGATGCTTACTATTGGCTTTATACAGAATACGGTTCTGAACATTTTCTTTTTCAAGATATCCCGCCTCCGAAAGATTATTTAATTCTTTTCGAATAGAGTTTGTAGACTCATTAAATTCCGTCGCCAAACCGCGCAAATGTCCTTCATTAGCGACATTGATAAAAAACTTTACCAATAGTCTCAAGCGGGTCTTCGAAGTGATTAATGAATCTAACATTTTTACAAACTATTACTGCGCAACAAAAGTACTCGATATTTTTAAAACTCCAAATGATTTTTTATTAAAATATCATTTGGAGTTTTAAAAATATCGATGGGGATTTGAAATTAGGGAGTAGGAGGAATGGAGAATGGGAGTAGGGTATTAGTGAGATTGATTCTAATGTGGAAATAAATTGTAATTTGTCTTATGTTTTAAATTTAATGATATGGCTACAACTCATAAAGATTTAGACGTTTACAAATTGTAAATTGACTTTGTTACGGTGCTGTACTCCTGCACTTCGAAGTTCCCTAAAGACGAACTCTTTGGTTTAGTTAGTCAAATGCGGCGAGCTGCCGTATCTATTCCATCAAACATTGCTGAGGGTGCAGCTAGGCATGGCAATAAAGAATACATTCATTTTTTATACATAGCGTTGGGTAGAAAAGCAGAATTAGAAACACAATTAATTATTGCCTCTAATTTGCTATTTATCAATGAGAGTGATTTTGAGCATTTACAGAAAAAATTGGAAGAAATTGGAAAGATGTTAAGCGGGTTGATTCGATATAGAAAAAGTTTGTAGGGAGGAAGGAAGGAAGGAAGGAAGGAAGGAAGGAATAGAATTCCCTACTTCTTATCTCCTATTCCCTAATTCCTATTCTCTAATTCCTATTCCCTAATTCTTATTCCCTAATTCCTATTCCCTAAT
>JBBSRP010000128.1:0-8981 GCA_038242935.1 Flavobacteriales bacterium | reverse complement strand
TAAAATTGAAGAAGCTAAAAAAGCTATTGCCGATGCAAAAGCAGAAAATCCTGGTGACGAATCACTAATGTTGACAGAAGCAGATTTGTACTTACAACTAAAAGATTATGATGGCTACAAAAAGGTAGTTAATCAATTGCTAGAAAGAAATCAAAATGATGCAGATTTAGTTTACAATCTTGGAGTAATTGCTTTTGATGCTGAAAATTTCAA
Organism: Flavobacteriales bacterium; assembly: GCA_038242935.1. Taxonomy (GTDB): domain Bacteria; phylum Bacteroidota; class Bacteroidia; order Flavobacteriales; family Flavobacteriaceae; genus Flavobacterium. The sequence continues at coordinate 8,768 of JBBSRP010000128.1, read as the reverse complement.
GGAAGCAGAGCAGTACTTTAGAAAAGCCGTTGCAATCAATCCAGAGTATGCAAATGCTTATGTAAATATCGCTGCAATCAAATTTAAAGAAGACAAATTGGTTGTAGATAAGATGAACAAACTTGGTACATCTGCTGCAGACAATAAAAAATACGATGCTTTTAAAGCTGAAAGAACTGCAACCTTCACAGGATTGTTACCACTTCTTGAAAAAGCTTATGCTATTGAGTCAGAAAATCAGAACGTAATTTACAACCTAATGACTGTTTATAATTACCTTGAAATGACTGCAAAATATAAAGAACTAAAAGCAAAGGTTAAAGAATAATCCTGCTCAAGTCTTAAAACAAAAACGTCTCGAAATTTCGAGACGTTTTTTTTATATATACTTTTTTATAACCCTGAGTTTGTGTGTATGACGCTGCGTTTCTGGATTAAAAATTCCCAAGTGGTCCAGTCTGTCAATTCTGACTTTTCCGCTCGAATGAATAATATAATTGTCTTCCATAATAATGCCGACATGGGTAATCACACCTTCGTCATTATCAAAAAACGCCAAATCTCCAGCTTCACTTTCCTCGATAAAACTTAGCGGCTCACCTTGCAAAGCTTGCTGCGAAGCATCTCTTTCCAGTTTGAAACCATTCAGTTTATACACCATTTGAGTAAATCCAGAACAGTCAATCCCGAAAGGAGTTCGTCCACCCCATAAGTAAGGAGTATTCAAATACAGGAATGCCGTATCAATAAGTTTCGATTTCTCCTGAACTTCATTTATCGCTTGACCTTCAAATATAAATTGTTCTTTGTTGATAGAATCAATACTTAAAAAATTCATCGTAGATCCAAGCGGAACAGTTGTTAGCAAATGATCTTTTGCCGAAACATATTCAATCAAATCTGTCGTTAAAATTCGAGATTGAGAAGAAAGATTTTCGAAATCTTCCGAGCTAATTTCAGCAGATTGTTTTGAGTCAATCCAACCTTCATAACCATCAAACTGATTTTTTATTCGATGCCATTCTTTATTAGGAGACACTTCCAGAATCTGAAAGTGTTCTCCAAATAAGAGTTGCGATACGATTTCACTTCTATGACTAGAATCGGCACGTAGCGGAATGATGGCCAGTTTTGAAATACCAAACATTTGGGTAATTTTAAAGTTTAGGCTCTTTCAAGAACAATTGCAGATGCACCACCACCACCATTACAGATAGCTGCAGCACCAGTTTTTGCATTATTTTGTTTCAAAACGTTTAGCAAAGTCACAACAATTCTAGCACCCGAACATCCTAGAGGATGACCAAGAGAAACCGCTCCACCGTTTACATTTACTTTGGCAGCATCAAGATTTAAAATTTTAGAGTTTGCAAGGCCAACAACAGCAAACGCCTCGTTGAATTCAAAATAATCTACATCAGCAATTGCCACTCCCGCTTTATCCAATGCTTTCGGCAGAGCGATAGAAGGCGAAGTTGTAAATTTATTTGGTTCTTGAGCAGCATCCGCATATCCAGTGATATAGGCAAGAATAGTCAATCCAAGTTCGTTCGCTTTTTCTTCGCTCATTACTACAACCGCAGCAGCACCATCATTGATAGTTGAAGAGTTTGCAGCCGTAGCAGTTCCATCCTTAGAAAAAGCTCCTCTTAGCGAAGGAATTTTATCCAATTTCACATTTGTATATTCCTCATCTTTAGTCACCATAATCGGGTCACCTTTACGTTGAGGCACAGCAACAGGCACAACTTCCTCGTCAAATTTTCCAGCATCCCAAGCTTTTGCAGATCTGTTGTAAGATTCAACTGCAAATTTATCTTGATCTTCACGAGAGAAATTATATTCTACAGCGCAAGCATCAGCACAAACTCCCATTGCATTATTATCGTAAGCATCTACAAGACCATCTTTTTGTAGACCGTCAATCATAGTTGCAGGGCCAAATTTTGTTCCATTTCTCAAGTGCATATAGTGAGGAATCATACTCATATTTTCCATTCCACCAGCAACAACAATCTCAGCATCTCCAGCTTTAATCGCCTGAGCAGCCTGCATAATTGCTTTCATTCCAGAAGCACATACTTTATTTATCGTAGTCGCAATCACTTCTTTGCTCAGTCCTGCAAGAAGAGCCGCTTGTCTAGCAGGAGCTTGACCTACACCAGCTTGTACAACATTTCCCATAATAACTTCGTCTACTTTTGCGTAGTCAAGATTAATTTTGTCAAGCGCACCTTTTATAGCCGTAGCACCCAATTGGGGAGCAGCAACAGTAGACAAAGCACCCATAAAACTTCCAATTGGCGTACGAGCAGCCGATACGATAACTATTTTCTTATTATTCATTATGTGTTTTTTTATTTAGTAGCTGCGAATTTAATGATTTTTAAGCAAAACAGAAAATCTAATTCACTCCTATAACAGTATTTAAAATCATATTTCTTCTGGTTTTCAGCTATAATAAGGAGTAGGCTTTCGCCAAAAGACTTCAATTTAATAGATGATCACGGTAAAACAAGGCAGATTGTAGTTTTTCAGGTGTGGGGCAAGAAGGGGTTTTTGTCTTTGGTTGAAGTAGTAAGGGCTGGATTGATGTTCAGAACTTTAAAGACAACATAAAAAGAACTGCTTGATTTTAAAAAATGTAAAATCAAGCGGTCTCAATCTTGACATTATTCATACTGCTTCAAAGTATCTAATAATTCTGTTTTGAAATTGTAAATATCATCTAAAGATTCAAGCAGCTTTTTCTCACCATTATCTTTTCCATTATGAAAAAGTTCTAAATATTTATTGGCAGAATTAAAGTGCAATCGGCAAATCGGTTTACGGTTATTGTCGTCTAGTAATATTCCAAAGTAAGATTGCGTATCTCTAAAAGCTATTCTAGTAGAAGCTAGTACTTCTCGTAATATTGCTTTAACAATTTGTGAACCTTCAATTTCTTCGTCAGTGGTTATAAATTTCGGAGCTTCTATATTTTCATCGATGCTTTCTACATTAGAAGTACTTTTTAAAGGAACAGCTTCATTTATGTTGAGTGCACTTTTTAGACGATGGTTAATTGACTCATTTATAGAATTTGAAAATGCTTTCTTCGTATATTCTTTAAAAGCAACCATTCTCGTAGCTGTCAAGGGCTTATCAAAAAACTTATTTACGAGAATCTTAACCATTTCATCAGAAGGATCTTTCAATTCTCTTTCAAATTCATTTCGGATTGCTTTTATGTATTTTAAACCCTCAGCAGAATCTAATATTCCTTCTAGATTATAACCATTCTTAGTAAATTTCTCTAAGATTTTAATATTTGCGTCTTTCAAATCAGACAAATCCATAGTAAAAAATGGTTTTTCATCCATTATATTAGGTTTCTCTAAATCCGCATAAAAATTATAAATGTGACCATTAGTTAGCACACCAAATCTTGATTTGGATACGTGGTAATATCTGTGCAATTGTGAGTTGTGTGCGTCAACATTTTCCTTCCAATGCTTACATTCAATGATTAAAATTGGAACTCCATCTTTCTTAATTACATAGTCAATCTTTTCTCCCTTCTTGGTGCCGATGTCGCAAATAAACTCTGGAATCACTTCTGTAGGGTTGAATATATCATAGCCTAAAATTTGTATGAATGGCATAACAAAAGCATTCTTAGTTGCTTCTTCAGTATTTATTTGATCTTTCAAAGCATCGACTCTACTATGTAACTGCTCTAATTTTAATTTGATTTCTGCCTCCATATTATAATTTTAAATTATTTGTTATTTACTTAATCCTACGACGTCTTCATTATTAAAAACTTTTTATGATAAAATACTTTAGGAGGAAAAGTAAGTCAAAATTTTCATTAAAAAAATAAAAATGTTTAAATGACAGTCATAATAGTTTAACACCAGTTATAATCAGTAGAGAGCCTATATAATTGCGAATGATTTAAAATTTTGATTACCTTTAACTATGCAAATTGAAAAAGAACAAACAAAGCAATTTTAATAGGACTATCTTCAGAAACGGATTTAGTTGGAGTTCAGCGTCTTATAGACTACTTGAAATTCCGTGAAATTGCCTCAAAAAGTAAAGCAACCCAACAGCAAATTAACGTAATTTCTTGTAAATCCAAATCAACTGGGTGTGATAGTAACAAAATTCGCTTTACAGAAAAGGAGTAGTAAGAGAGATAAATCATTTCGTTGACGATGCTTGAAATGTAATATATTGCAGCACTCAAAATCAACAAAATGAAAAACTTCCTCATCATAATAGCAATTCTATGCTCCACATTAAATTGTCTCTCACAATCAAAAATAAATCAAACTCTAAAAAAAGAATTAGATCAAATTCTACTTACAGACCAGATTTACCGTGAGTACTTAGACAATTCACTATCAGATGAAAGACGAATCGAAATTGCCAAACTAACAAATCATACTCTCGACTATTTAAAAGAAAATATTTTCAATATTCTTCAAAAAAACGATTCTCTCAATTTTATTAGAATTGAAGAAATTATAAAAAAGTACGGCTATCCAGGAAAAAGCTTAGTTGGAGTTCCAACAAATAGAGCTGCTTTCTATGTTATTCAGCATACTCCAGCAAAAATTGCAGAGTATTATCCAATTATAGGAGAGGCTGCTAAAAAAGGAGAAATACCATTCCAATTATCTGCAATGATGCTGGACAGAAAACTTGCAGAAGAAGGGAAAGAACAGATCTACGGAACTCAAATCTACGGAAGAACGATAGTAAACAAAGAAACTGGGAATGAAGAATTTTTCAATTATGTTGTTCCAATTCACGATGAGAAAAATGTAAACAAACGTCGCAAAGAAGCTGGGTTCTCAACAACTGTCGAAGAAAATGCGACGAAGTTGGGCGTAGATTATAAAATTTATACTTATGATCAATTGAAAATCATATTTGATTAAATATCTTTGGACAAAAGCGTTCCAATTACTTTTCATTTAAAATAACTTTCCACCGTATTGAAAGAATATAATTTATCTATTTTCTATAAGATTTTTATTTGCGTTGTCTCAATAGTGCTAATATGTTTTTTTGGCTTTGTACTTTCTATGCCTTTTGAAAAACCGAACGAACCTGATTGGAAAACTTTTTATATTGTATTAGGACTTTCTATTTTTATAGCAATCGTTCTAACTTTTGAAATAATTAATATTTTTAAAGCAAAATTTACTATTGGCAGAGATAGAATAACTGCTGCTCGATATTTTTCTGTTAAGGAGTTATTTTTCAGAGATATTGTAGGATTTAGAAAAAGAGAACGTTACCTTTTTATAGAATCTAATAACAGTAAGGAGAGGATTAAGATTTCTACTTTCTTTGAGAATTACAAAGAAATTTCAGGTTGGATGTCGAGTAATTTCACCGACCTCGATATCGCTGATGCCAATGGTGAGAATAAAAAAATAGTGCTCGACGTAGATTATGGATGGACGGTAAATGAGAGAAATGACAAATTAAAAAGAGCCAAAAAAATTGCGAAAGGTTTAAATATTGTTGGTGCATTACTATTTCTGTGGTTGTTTGCTTATCCTAGGCCATACTTGTCTACAGTTATTGTATCAATTCTATTTCCAATTCTCTGCTTGATAATTTTAAAATATTTTAAAGGACTTATATTATTTGACAGTAGGACTAAAAGCCCACACGCAACTATTATGCTTGCAATAATTTTCCCAAGTTTAGGATTATTTATTAGAGCTTTACAGGATTTTAAAGTCTATGATTATTCTAATGTATGGATACCTTCACTACTAATTGCGGCAACCTATGTTGGGATTTTAGTGGTAGATAATAAAACTTTAAAGAGCGATAAAGCAAAAGAGTACTTTACATTATTTACCTATTCAATCGTAATGTTTGGCTATTCTTTTGGTGCTGTGGTTATTTTAAATTGTTTATTTGACAACTCTGTTCCTAAATTATATACATCAACAATAGTCAATAAACGAATTATTGAAGGGTCTAATAGTAATTCTACTTACACGATAAACTTAACACCTTGGGGAGAACAATCCGAAGCTGAACAAGTTTCAGTCACAAATGATGAATTTCAATCTTTGGAAATAAATGATGAAGTTTCTGTGTTTTTTATGAAAGGATTATTTGACGTACCTTGGTTTGAGGTTTCTAATCAAAATGAAAGTCGTCCAAAAGCGGAATTTAATTAATAAAGTTTTTAAAACTAAACCATTTTTCGGATTATAAAATCAGCATTAATGAAGTCAAACAAAGAATTACTGAAAAGCACCGACCATCGATCGTGGTTGCCGTCAGAAAAGTCTTGGTCATTCTATCAAGAGTGGAATGATGCCGTATTTTTGCATTGGGAAGTTCCTTATGACGAGCTTAGAACACTAGTTCCCGACGAACTAACTATAGACCATTTCGAAGGTAAATATTATGTTTCAATCGTTGCTTTCAAAATGGAAAAGATCAGGCCTCGACATTTGCCATCAGTAAGTTTTATTTCAAACTTTTATGAAATCAATGTTAGGACTTATGTCACTGCCGAAGAAAAGTCTGGAGTTTATTTTATCAATATTGAAGCTAGCAGTTCGTTATCAGCGTTTATTTGCCGCAAATTATCTGGTCTGCCGTACGAGAAAGCAAGTATTTCGAGAACTGAGCACTCGTATATATCGCACAATGCAAAAAAGCAATTTGATCTTAATATCAAGTTCGAGCCTAATAACGATGCCTATCAAAAGAGTCAACTTGACTCGTGGATTACAGAAAAATATTGCTTGTATATAAAAAGCAAAAACAAGGTTTTTAGATTTCAAACACATCACAAAGAATGGGAAATTCAACAAATGACAATTTCAAATCTTAAAGTTAAATATTACGTTGGCGAACTGAAGCTCGAAGCAGATAATCTGGATTCCTTCCATTATTCGAAAGGTGTAAAAGTTATTGCTTGGAATAAGGAGCTTGTGAAACCCTATTTGAATTCATAAAAAAATAGTCAACATAGAACGTAGCATTTGACAAAGATTATACTCAAACACATTTTAATATTTTTTTAACTGAGACAAAGATTCCTACCTTTACGTTAGAAAATCCATCTAATGAAAATACTTCACACCGCTGACTGGCATCTAGGACAACTCTTTCACGAATACGATAGAAACTTTGAACACCAACAATTTTTAGATTGGCTTTTAGAAACTATCAAAAAAGAGCAAATAGACGTTTTGCTAGTCAGCGGTGATGTGTTTGATATTTCCAATCCTGCGGCAGCCTCGATCAGAATGTTTTATACTTTTCTGCAAAGAGCGACAAAGGAAAATCCAGATTTACAAATTGTAATTACTGCAGGTAATCACGACTCCGCATCTCGATTAGAAGCTCCAAAACCTCTTTTAGAATCTTCCAATATACATATCATCGGAACTATCGAAAAAAATAGTGACGGCAGTATAGATTATGAGAAGTTGACTATTCCATTGCGAAACAATCTCGGCGAAATAAAAACCTGGTGTCTTGCTATTCCATTCCTTAGAATTGGCGATTATCCAAACATTCCAAATGTTGCAAGTCCTTATTCTGAAGGTGTCACCACATTATATAAAGAAGCTTTTGATTATGCTCAAGAAATTAAGCAAGATGGTCAAAACATCATTGCTATGGGGCATTTGCATACTCATCACGCCGAAATCTCGGATATGGATAAAACCGAACGGCTGATTATGGGTGGCGTTGAATGCATTGCAGCAACTGCTTTTCACGAGGATATTAAGTATGTTGCATTAGGTCACATTCACAAAGCGCAAAGAATTGGTGGGAAAGAACATATCCGTTATTCAGGAAGTCCATTACCAATGTCGTTTTCTGAAAGAAACTATAAGCATCAAGTTGTAATTTTCAAACTAGAAAATGAAATTATTGATTTGAAAACGGTGGAAATTCCTGTAACCATTCCGCTGTTGCGAATTCCACTCAAGGCAGAGCTTTTGGACCAAGTACTTGAGCAACTGAATCAACTACCAGAAAAAAATGATGACGAGCAAGCACCATATCTAGAAGTTCAAGTACTTCTGGCAGAACCTGAGCCTGCTTTGAGACATAAAATTGACGAAGTTTTGAAATATAAGAATGTAAAATTAGCACGAATTCAACCTCATTATCCAAATAGTAAATCAAGTTCAAACGAATCCACTCCACAAGAACTTCTGAATGAGTTGAAACCAATTGATGTTTTTTCTAAATCCTATCAATCCAAGTACGAGGTAGAAGTACCCAATCATCTGATGAAACTTTTTCAGCAAACACTAGAAGAAGTTAATCAAACAGAGGAATAAATCTAAATCTGAACGAGAGGCAATTTTGCGTAAGCAGAAACAGTAAGTAGTTGAAAAGATTGCAAATTATTTAAAAAAAACAAAGAATTCCAGATGAAAATAAACGCCATTCGAATTAAGAATTTAGCTTCTTTGGAAGGAAATACAGAAATTGACTTTACAAGTGAACCTTTGGCATCAGCTGGAATATTTGCGATAACTGGTGCAACAGGCGCTGGAAAATCAACCTTGTTGGATGCTTTATGTCTGGCTCTTTACGGAAAAACACCTCGATATCTGCAAGCTAAAGAAATGGGGATAGAAATCTATGACGTGCAAGGAAGTACAATGAGTCAAGGCGATGTGCGAGGAATTTTGCGCGATGGAACCGCCGAAGGGTTTGCAGAAGTAGATTTTATTGGAACTGACGGACAAAATTACCGCTCGACTTGGAGTGTG
>JBBSRP010000127.1:0-9011 GCA_038242935.1 Flavobacteriales bacterium | reverse complement strand
TGATATCGAAAATTCTAATGCTGAAGAAAGCGAAGATGAAACTTTGAAAGATCGCCATAATATTCCGATGGAGGATTATGAAGCGATGTCAATGGAAGAGCTCGTTGACGCATTGGAAAAGCTTGTTGACGTTGAAAAAACGATGTCTGTAAAAGAGCACGTTGAAGAGGTAAAAAAGTCATTCTTAAGTAGATACAACCATTTTATTGAAGAGAAAAAAGAACAATTTACTGAAGAAAATCCTGAATCTACAGAAGAATTTAGATATGATTTTCCTTTAAAACATACTTTTGACAAACTTTACTCTAATTATAGAGATAAGAAAAACACGCATTTCAAAAGCCTTCAGAATAATCTTGCGAGCAATCTAGAAACTCGTCTTGCTATAGTTGAAGAATTGAAAGATCTTATCAATCCGCAGGAGAATATTAAGGATAGCTTAAAACAATTCAATGAGCTTCGTGATCGTTGGAAAAATGCAGGATCAATTCCGAAAGACAAATACAATCATGTTTGGAATAACTACCATTTTCACGTTGAAAATTTTTACGATTATTTACACCTTGACCGTGAAGCGCGTGATTTAGATTTTAAACATAATCTTGAGCAAAAGGAAAAAATAGTTGCTCGTGTTGAAGAATTGGTTAAGGAGGACGATATCAATAAAGCTTTCCGTGAATTGCAAGATCTACATAGAATTTGGAAAGAGGATATTGGGCCAGTTTCTCAGGACAAACGCGATGAAATTTGGAATAAATTTAGCGACTTGACCAAGCAAATGCACGATAAAAGAGAACTTCTTTTTGAAAAGCAACGTGGTCGCGAAACAGACAATCTTGACAAGAAACAAGATATTGTGAAGCAGCTAGAAGAACTTTCTATTACTAAAGTTGGAAGTCACAGTGCTTGGTTAGCTCAGATAGAAAAAGTTGAAGCTTTGCGCAATTCATTTTTTACAGCTGGAAAAGTACCACAAGAGTATAACGAAGCAACTTGGTCGTCATTTAAAAATGCGGTTAGATCTTTCAACGCTTTGAAAAATTCTTTTTATAAAGATATAAAGAAAGATCAGAGTACAAATTTAAGCAAGAAAACGGCTTTGGTTGAGAAGGCCAAAGAACTTCAGAATAGTGAAGATTTTGCAGCGACAACGCCAATTATGAAGCAAATTCAAGATGAGTGGAAACAGATAGGTCATGTGCCTAAAAAGTATTCTGATAAACTTTGGAAGGAATTTAAGACTGCTTGTAATCATTATTTCGATAAATTAAAAGAGCAACGTACCGAAGCAAATAATGAAGAAATAGAGGCTTTTGAAAACAAGAAAAATTATCTTGATAGTTTGAAAGAATTCGAACTTAGCGGTGATCATAAAACAGATTTAGATTCTATAAAGGGCCATATTGAGAAGTGGAAAACCTTTGGAAGAGTCCCTCAATCTCGTCGCCATATTGAAGGGAAATTCAACAAAGTGCTTGACGTATTGTTTGATAAATTAAGTCTTAGTAAGAAAGATTCAGATATGTTGCGTTTTGCAAATAGAATGGAGCAATTGTCTGATGCTAATGACAGTCGTAAAATTGAAGGCGAAAAAATATTTTTATCTAGAAAAATAGATGAAGTTCAATCGGAAATTCTCCAACTTGAAAACAACATTCAATTTTTTGCAAATGCTAAGAAAGACAATCCAATTTTAGTGGAAGTTCATAAAAACATTGCACGTCATAAAGAAGAAGTTGAAACTTTGAGAGAAAAACTTCATCAGGTTCGTAATATTAAGACCGAATAAAAGAATAAAAACACTGCTAGTCAGTGTTTTTTTTGTTTAAAAGGATAGGCTGTTATGACATATATCATTTTTACCAATAAGAGTAATACATACTTTTGTAGAGTAAATATAAACAGATATGAAAACTTCCTTAGTAAGAAAATATAATGTGCCTGGTCCAAGATATACGAGTTATCCAACCGTACCATACTGGAATGAAAGCGCATTTGATATAGATGTTTGGAAAGAAACTCTAAAAAAATCTTTTTCAGAAAGTAATCAAACTGAGGGAATCAGTTTATATATTCACCTTCCGTTTTGCGAGAGCCTTTGCACCTTTTGCGGATGCCATAAACGGATTACAAAAAATCACGATAATGAAGATCCTTATATAACAGCTGTATTGAAAGAGTGGCTTTTGTACTGCGAACTTTTTGATAAGAAACCTATCATTAAGGAAGTTCATTTAGGTGGTGGAACTCCAACGTTTTTCTCTGCAGAAAACTTGAAGCGATTGATAGATGGAATATATGCATTGGCTGATAAAGCAGAAAAATGCGAAATGAGTTTTGAAGGACATCCCAACAATACTACAAGAGAACATCTTCAGACTTTATATGATTTAGGTTTTAGAAGAGTTAGTTATGGAGTTCAGGATTATTCTGAAAAGATTCAGAAGGCTATTCATAGATTTCAAACGTTTCAACAAGTTGCAAAAGTAACTTTGTGGGCGCGCGAAGTAGGATATGAATCGGTAAGCCACGATTTAATTTTTGGACTTCCTTTTCAGACAAAAGAAGATGTAATTGACTCGATCGAAAAAACAAAATCATTACATCCTGACCGTCTTGCATTTTACAGTTATGCGCACGTGCCATGGATAAAAGGAACAGGTCAACGAGGTTTTAACGATGATGATGTGCCGAAAGATGATGCGAAGAGAGAACTTTATGAAGTTGGAAAGCAAATGCTTTTTGAAAAAGGCTATCACGAAATAGGTATGGATCACTTTGCGATGGAATCTGATTCGTTGTACACAGCTTTCAAAACGGGCGGAATGCACCGAAACTTTATGGGGTATAGCGCGTCAAAAACGCAATTGATGATTGGCTTAGGAGCTTCTTCTATTGGTGACTCTTGGTATAGTTTTGGGCAGAATGAAAAAAAGATTGAAACTTATTACGAATTGTTGAAACAAGATAAACTTCCGATTGTAAAAGGACATATTTTGACCGAAGAAGATTTAATGATTCGCAGACATATATTGAACCTGATGTGTAACTTCAAAACTACTTGGGAAAACCCATCTGAACAATTTGAGGAGCTGCCTGACGTATTAATTCAATTGCAAGAAATGGAAGATGATGGGTTGCTAATTATGGACGATAATTCAATTGAAGTTACAGAGGAAGGAAAAGCTTACGTACGGAATATCTGTATGGCTTTTGATCTGTTGCTAAAGCGGAAAGCACCAACTACACAACTATTTTCAATGACAATTTAATAAATAAAGCGATTAAAAAATAATTATTCTAATCGCTTTTTTTATGATTTTCAGCAATCTGCACTGCTTACAAAGAGACTCATATTCGATGGTGACACATACGGAATACCGAGACCTAAACCTCGGAGGATAAATAGTATTCCGACGATTGCTGCGACATAGGGAATAATCCTGTTAATCTTATTTCGCATTGACAAACTGATAAAGGCTTTTAGATAGACAACGGCGGTCATCAAAGGAATTGTTCCTAAGCCGAATAGAAACATATAAAGCATTCCGTAGAGTTCATTCTGCATTCCTATAGCGCCGAAAATAGCAACGTAGACCATACCACAGGGAATAAGTCCGTTGAGAATTCCGATCATATAGAGAGAACTAAAACTACTTTTTTTGAATTGCTGACCAAGTTTTGATTTGGCTCGGCCTACAAATAAGTAAACTGGCTTTGCATATGTCCAATTAGCAACAGTTCGTTCTGGAATAATAACTACAAGTAGAATTGCAATCCCGATAACTATTGAAAGATTTTGTTGAAAACCAGCTAAGTATAATCCACGACCGAATATTCCGAAAAGCAATCCCAAAAAGCTATAAGATGAAAGTCGACCAAAATGATAGACAGCAACTTGCAATGCTTTTTTGGGAGGATTGTTCTGGTTTACTGGCAACATCATCGCTATGGGGCCGCACATTCCTACGCAGTGAAAACTACTGAGAAGTCCAAACAATAAAGCTGTAAATAGCATATTAATTTTAAATTAAAACAGCCTTACTATAAGTAAAGCTGTTCTGTTGTCATATATTTTTTTCCACTATAATTCCACGCAACGGTAATTTTCCAAACACCGCCTGCAAGTTTGCTTGCAGGAATTTTAAGCTCCGATTCGCTGATTCTAATTGGAATATTAAAGTCAAGATTTTTATTTGAAGGTCTGTATAATGTTACAACACCATCAATTTTATCCGCTAAAAAGTCTGATGGAAAAAGAACAGATATTGCTTCCGCATTATGCGATATTTTCACTCTTTCTATTAGAGCATTTCCAGCATTTAGCTGATCCATTACGGTTCCATATTGAGCATCTACTTTATAATACTCCTCCACCACCATCTCATTATCATACTTTGGGTTTGTTATCATTGTAACAACAAAATACAAAATGAACGACATAAAAAGAATGAATGCAATTACAATTCCCTTTCCCCAATTAATTTTCATACTATTATTTTTTTTAACTTTCTGCAAAGCTATGCTAATTAAAACTGCGTGGTGACAGAAAGTTCGTTGTTGTAGACTCGAGCAAAATATCACCGTTGTAGACTGCAATGACTAATTTACTTTTATCGCTTTCCAAACGGAACTCATCAATTTCTATAAAGATAGTTCCTTGTGCAAACTCACCTTTTTTGACAAGAATTTCATTAGAACCTACAGTCTTAATTTCACCTTTTGGAGAAACTAATTCAAATCTTACGTCTGTAAAATCTTTATTAGTTTTGTTTATAATTTTGTATGTGTAGACGTTTGAAATTTTATCTCCTTTGTGTTCAAATAATTGTCCAGGAAGTCTAAGCACAGATGCCTCTACATCATTTCTTAAGAATAAAAGTCCCACTAAAAGACCTAATAAAACAAAGAGAACTGCAGTATACCCCTTCATACGAGGAGTAAACTTGAATGGTTCTTTCTTAACTATTTCTGTTTCTGAAGCATATCTAATCAGTCCTTTTGGAAGACCTACGCTTTCCATAATAGTATCGCACTCATCTATACAGGCGGTGCAATTTGTACATTCTAATTGAGTACCATTTCTAATATCAATCCCCATCGGACAAACGTGAACGCATTGATTACAATCAATACAATCACCTTTACCACTTAATTCTCGATCTTCTTTTTTGTTGAATTTTGCTCTACCTACTTCTTTTTCGCCACGTACAAAATCGTATGCAACGTTAATTGATTTATCATCAAGAAGTACTCCTTGCAGACGTCCATAAGGACAAGCAATGATACAAACTTGCTCTCTAAACCAAACGAATATAAAATAAAATACTCCAGTAAAAATCAGCAAGCCCATAAAATTTCCAGATTGCACAAAAGGCCCTTCCTTCATCATCAGGAAAAGAGTATCACTTCCTACCACATAAGCAAGAAAGACATTTGCAATAAGGAACGAGATTACAAAGAAGATAAACCATTTAGAAACTCTCTTTCTGATTTTCTCTGCGTCCCATTTTTGTCTGGCAAGTCGCGTCTGCGAACCTCTATCGCCATCAATCCAATATTCAACTCTCCTAAAAACTAATTCGAGAAAAATTGTTTGCGGACAAATCCATCCGCAGAAAATACGTCCGTAAACTACTGTAAAGAGTAGTACAAACGCAACTCCAACTAACATACAGACTACAAATATGTAAAAATCTTGTGGCCAGAAAGGAAATCCAAAAATATTAAATCTCCTTTCCATCACATTAAACAGCATAAACTGATTACCATTTACCTTTATAAAAGGATTGGCAACCAAAATTGCTAAAAGTATATAACTTACGTACTTTCGATATTTGTAGAATCGTCCGTGTGGCTTTTTAGGAAAAATAAACTTTCTATTACCTTCTTCATCCAAAGTACCGATGGTATCTCTAAATGCTTCATTGTATTTCTCATCATCCATTCTATCCTCGTTCATTTTTTTTTATTTTGCTTACCGCAAAAGCGATAAATATTTATTCTATTATAATATCTCCTTCAGCAGCTTTTGCTTCTGGAGGATTGCTTCCTTTCATAGAAATAATATAGCTTGCTACTTCCTGAATTTCCTTGGGTTTCAAAGAAGAATCCCAGGCAACCATTCCTTTTCCATCACGACCACCTTTTGAGATTGTGTGGAAGATTTCTTTAATAGTCCCTCCAAGAATCCAATGAGAATCTGTTAAGTTAGGTCCAATAGATCCACCAAGGTCAGGACGGTGACATGCAATACAGTTACTTTCGAAAATTGTCTTACCCGCTGCTAATGCACTTGCATCATCTAGAAGTTCAACAGTATTCTCGTCCATCATATCTGGCGCAGTTCTTTTATATTCATCAACTTGTATTTTGGCCAAAGCCATTTCAGTTTGAAATTCATCTTCCTGCGAATTTCCATCCATAATTTGGTATTTGGCGAAATAGAATACAGCATAAATCACAGAAATAACAAATAACCAAGTCCACCACGGCGGTAAGTCATTGTCAAGTTCTTTAATACCGTCATAGTCGTGGTGCAAAAGCAAACTTTCTTCATTTTCAAGAGGCTCACTTTTTGTAAGTTTTTGCATCAAATTTTGATACCATTCTTTTTCGGTAAAACTAATGTTAGCTTCCACTTCCTTCATTTGCTTTTCTTCGTCACTCATTAAATAATAAGAAACGTTGTTTATAGCTTTTGAAGTAAGGTGAATGGCAACCAAGACTACTAATATTATCAGTAACGATAACAGTAACAGCGGGTACGTCATAAGTGCAGGCAAGTTTCCCGCATCAATTGCTAACTCCAGTATAAATGCAACCGAAAAGAACGCAATGGGAACCCAAACATATCCAGGAAAGAATTTTTTCATTGTCAGTGTGTTTTAATTATTTCTACTTAGTTATCTAATGGGAGCTGCGCTGCTTCATCAATTGTTTCTTTTCTGTAAGAGAAGACCCAAATTCCGAGACCTATAAAAAATGTGAAGAAGATTGTTAGCGATATGATGGGGTAGATTTCTACCCCAACTATCGTTTCTAAATTATGTTTAATTGCTTCAAACATGCTTTTTTTATTTAGTAGTTTTTACTTTAATATCAGTTCCTAATCTCTGGATGTATGCTATAACAGCAGTGATTTCGCGTTCGTTCATTGGAACAAACTCTTCGCCATCTGCAGCAGCTTTCTTCTTACTGTTTTCATAACTCTTAACGAAATCAGGATCAGACTTAAGATTTTCAAGAATTCTAAGTCCTTGCTCTTCCATATTCTTACGAGCATTTATAACTTGTTCATCAGTATACGGAACACCTAGCTTTTGCATTACTTTTAGTTTCGCTTCCATATCGCCATAATTCAATTGCTTATTGTCAAATAACCATTTGTACCCTGGCATAATTGAACCTGGAGAAGTACTTTGAGGATCCCACATATGATTAAAGTGCCAATTGTCATTATATTTCTGACCAACACGCATCAAGTCTGGACCTGTTCTTTTTGAACCCCATAAAAATGGATGATCGTACACATATTCCCCAGCTTTGGACTGAGGGCCGTAACGCTCAACCTCACTTCTAAAAGGACGTACTTGCTGAGAGTGACAACCAACACAACCTTCTCTGATGTAGATATCTCTACCTTCAAGTTCTAATGGTGTATAAGGCTTAACACTTGCTATAGTAGGAATATTAGATTTCACCATAATCGTAGGTACGATCTGAACGATACCACCAATCAAAATTGCGATTGTAGCTAAAATTGCCATCTGAATAGGTTTTCTTTCTAACCAAGCGTGAAATCTTTCACCTTTTACTCTTGAGTTACTAACAACTGTAAGAGCTGGAGCTTCTGCCAATTCATCTTCGATTGCAGCATTTGCACGAACGGTTCTGATAATATTATATACCAAAATAAACATTCCAATAATATATAAAGTACCACCAATCATACGCATCCAGTACATTGGAATAATCTGAGTTACAGTTTCTAAAAAGTTACCGTAAGTTAATGTACCGTCTGGGTTAAATTGTTTCCACATCGCAGCTTGAGTAAACCCAGCAACATAAAGTGGAAGCGTATAGAAAATAATTCCTAAAGTACCAATCCAGAAGTGTGCATTGGCCAATTTATCAGAGTATAATTTTCCCTTTGTCATTCTAGGAATTAACCAGTAGATCATACCAAAAGCAAGGAAACCATTCCAAGCTAAAGCACCAACGTGAACGTGGGCAATAATCCAGTCTGTAAAGTGTGCAATACCATTTACGTTTTTGAAAGAAAGCAAAGGACCTTCAAATGTTGCCATTCCATATCCTGTAATAGCTACAACGAAAAATTTCAATACTGCATCTTGGCGCACTTTATCCCAAACACCTCGCAACGTTAATAATCCGTTGATCATACCTCCCCAAGATGGAGCAAGAAGCATAATAGAAAATACAACTCCTAGATTCTGAGCCCAGTCAGGTAATGCAGAATAAAGAAGGTGGTGAGGACCTGCCCAGATATAAATAAAAATTAACGACCAGAAGTGAATAATAGAAAGTCTATAAGAATATACTGGACGGTTTGCTGCTTTAGGAACGAAGTAGTACATAAGTCCTAAGAACGGTGTTGTCAAGAAAAATGCAACTGCATTATGTCCGTACCACCACTGTACAAGAGCATCTTGAACTCCCGCATAAACAGAATAACTCTTCATAAAAGTTACTGGCAAAGCCAAACTGTTAAAGATGTGAAGTACTGCAATTGTTAGGAAAGTAGCTAAGTAAATCCATATTGCGACATATAAGTGACGCTCTCTTCTACGTAAGATAGTCGCAATCATATTCCAACCAAATACAACCCAAATTATGGTTAGAAAAATATCTATTGGCCATTCTAATTCTGCATAATCCTTAGAAGAAGTTTATCCCTTTGTTAATGAGTTTGCCGCTGCAACTATAATAAGTTGCCATCCCCAAAAGTTAATTTTACTCAGAACATCTGAGTACATTCTAGTTTTGAG
>JBBSRP010000126.1:0-9032 GCA_038242935.1 Flavobacteriales bacterium | reverse complement strand
TATCTTACATTCTATCCCATTAAGCTGAAATGGGGTTAAAAAGCTCTAATTCGTCTTGATTAATTAGTTCCCAAAATTTATAAATTAATTTGAATTCTAAATCATCTTTCACTTTAGTTAAACTGTATTTTTTTTTTAGTA
Source organism: Flavobacteriales bacterium (assembly GCA_038242935.1). GTDB lineage: Bacteria > Bacteroidota > Bacteroidia > Flavobacteriales > Flavobacteriaceae > Flavobacterium. The sequence goes on along the minus strand of JBBSRP010000126.1, from coordinate 8,891 downwards.
AATCAAAATCTCTTTTTAAACGAGTTTGAATTTTATAAGATTTGTTTTCTCTTGCCCTTTGCCAAAAATTAGGATTTGTATATTTGTTTAACTTCTCTAAATCCACAGAAGAAATTAAAACATTTTCTAAATTATCAATTAAAGTTAGTTTGATAAATCCTTTGTGCAGAAATTCGAAAATTTTATATAATTTATTCTTGTCCAACAAATCATTTATGCAATTAATTCCTAATGACTGAATTTTTCTTTTAGACTTTAATTTTAATTCTATTCGTAAAAGATTTTTATTTAATTGGAATTCTTTTCTATACTGTTTTGATTTATTATAAATTTTAATTGAGTAGTCGGTTTTTGAGAACTCTTTAAAGTCTCCATTTCCTTTAAATTTTAAGTCTTTATTGTGATTCTTAAATTCGTACATCAAAAGATTATTGTCAATTAAAATTTTAGGGTCAAAACCAATATCTATATTAAAGCCTAATTCTAGATAGCTTAATGAATTATTGTCCGTTAAATTAAAACTTTCTTCCATCGCTGGAATAAGCGATGATAGTTGCTGATATGTAAAATCATTGTAATTTTGATTTTGATCTAAAAAGATTATGTTTTCAAGCTTGTGCAGACTTCCTGACATTTTCGAATAGTATGGATTGATTTTAACGTCTATGTTGAAGTATTTTCCGTATTTGGGATAAAGCTGTATTTCACCAGTAGAGTTGTCTGTAAACGTCTTTAAATCTACAATTTGGTTGCTTACGATGTTGTGTTCGAATTTTGAACTGTCTGAAATGTTAATTTTTATGAAGTCTATCATGTTATTCATTGTTTTTGAAAATAGCGATGTAGGCTATGTATTTTAACACAGCTATTTAATTATAAAATATTATTGTTTTAAGGCTTTTACCTGTAATTTGATTTAAATTTAAACTACTGCATTAAGTCTCTCGTAGACTTCACTTTTAAGGTAGTATACTCGTCTGCCCAATTTTTTTGGAATAAGAATTTCTTTTTTTGCCCAATGGAAAAGGGAGGTGAATGATACTTTTAAAAGTTTCGCAGTTTCATCTCTTGTCAATAAATTTGATTTGTTTTCTGAGTCCTTTTGATTAATCTGAATTAGCGTTTTAAAGTTTTCTAATTCTCCTTTAACAGCCTCTTGAATCAACTGTTGTAAGTCTGCTATATTTAGCGTGACTAGTAAATTTGCTTTGTCTTTTATCATAATAAATCTGTGAAAATGTTTTTAGTTAATTTGTTTTCATTTTCTTAAGGCAAAGATATTATGCTTTCTTTATGTACTTTTTTTATGTGCGTACATTAATTGTACTAAATTAATTTATTAAATTTGTCACTGTAAAAGGCACACATCTGATTTCCATGTTCGTTAATCAATTCATACATTACTTTCAAATTATTGTTTAAAAAGAATTCTTTTGTTCCGCCATTGTATGAGGCGGATACGATCGGTCGACAAGAAGCTTTTTTTATATTTAAAATTTCCGCTAAATATGTACCTAAGTCGCTAACGTTACGTAATTTCTTTTGCTTATAGAAAAATTCAGTATTAAAATTATCTATCTTATTAATGATGATATTACCTTTGATAATTTCAATAAAAATATAATGCCAGATAGCTGTTTTTTTTACTTTGGAACTTTTATCAAGCCTTTTGGGATTTATTAAATCTAAAAAGCTTTCATCATTAAAGTTCGATTTATTTCGTGGGCTATTAAGAAAATGCTTTTCAAAGGTATTTGGTTTGTGCCAATCAATAACACTCGAATGATTATGCCTAAACTCACTATCAATTCTATCTCGTAGAATTTTCAAGGATTTTAATAGTACTTTGCCGTGTAATTTATTTGATTCTTCTGCACAATAAATAGATATTTTGAGTTTGTAAACTGCTGTTTGTAATGTATTATTGAATTCAATAAATTTTTGCTGAATTTCATTGATTTTTAATTCTTTTACAATTAGTTCAGATTCTTCTATACAATAGACTATAAATTCCTCTTCGGTCAGATGACTGAAATTTTGTATATCTATTGAGTTTTCTATAAAAATGCTTAAAGATTCTTTTTCTCCTTTTCCCATAATGCTTTTAAATTTTCTGCATATTCTTTTGAAGTTACTTTTATATATGATAAAAATTGCTTTTCGGTGCTATGTCCTGTGATTTTCATAATCGCTAAAGTGTCAAGTTTTCCATACAAGTTTGTTGCAAAGCTTCTTCTGCAAATATGGCTCGTTATCAATTCAAATTTAGGATATAATCCAATTTTCTTTCTGTGAATTTTCTTTTTTTTTCCATTCTCTATGATTTCAACTTCATCAATTTTTGCACCTTCAACTTCCTCTGTAATACCTGCCTTTTCAGCTATAATTTTTATATAGTCATTAAACTTTTGGTCGCTAATTTTTCGCGGAAATAAGCCGTTTCTTTTTGCTAAAATTTCAGAAACCTGATGATGTATTGGAATAATTACGGGAAAGTCAGTCTTTAAAGTGGTTTTAAATATATAATCGTCTTCAATATTTTTTTTATCGAGTTTTAAAAAGTCTGAAATTCTAAGTCCTGTTCTTAATCCGATGATAAACCAGTCTGCTGCGTTCTCTAAATAGTCAGCATCAAACCTATGGTTAAAAATAGTATTAATTTCTTCCTCTCTTAAGTAAATGTCATTTGTTTTGTTTTTAGGACTGTAAAAGCGATTTGTATTAAGTTCATAAGATGTATTTAATCCTCTGTTTTTTGCATCATTACAAATCATCTTAATGACATTGATAAAACCGCCTATTGTATTGTTATTCAACTTCTCTTTTATCTCTAAATACTCAATAAAGCTTTTGTGAAAATCTAAATCAATCTCATTTATTTTTAGTTTAACATTGTGATGCTTTTCAAAATTTGTTATTTTGTTTAATGTAGTGTTGTAATGTTGGATAGTCCTTGGTTTGATAAGCTTTCCTTCTCTATTTTTTTTGTTTTTAGCTTCTTCAATAAAATTATCTATAATATTAGTAAAAAAGATTTTTTGCTTTTCCTCAATTGATATGTCTTGTCTATTAAAGAATAAATCGACTTTCAGTTTTAACCATTGGTTATTAATAATAGCCGTTATGTTATCTGTTTTAGTACTTTCATATTCAATCTTGATGTATTCTTTAAGGTCAGAAAGTTTTTTATTGACTTGTTTGTAGTTCAATTCATTAGTTGATAAAACTTCTTTTTTGGAGTTGCTCCATCTATTTTTTGGGCATTCTAGCCCTGTTGATACTTCTGTATCAAATTGACTGCCTTGTTTAAATCTGATGTAAATAGAACTCCAATCTGAAACACCTTTCTTCAATCTGTAAGTAATAGAAGCCATAATTTCTTTCTTACAAAGATAAGACTTCAGTTTTATTATACCCCCAATTATACCCCCAATTTTGAGTAATTGTAATTAAGTTAATGATATTATATGAAATATCAATTCGCTTTAATGAGTGTATGTCTTTTATTATCAGGCTTTATTATGTTTAATTAGATTTAGCTAGAAATATAGGTTGTACTACTATTATCCGCACCAAAAGCTTCTCAACTGAGAAGCTTTTTTCATTTATAGATATTTCCACTAACTTTTTAAGCGTTTTTTCTTTTTTAGGATCCCCTAATAATCCACCAAATCTCTATTTTCATAATTATTTGGGTGTTGCGTCGGCTAGAAATTCCCTGCCAAAAGTCAAATTTTCGTTAAGCCGCCGCCGGGCTGTCCACTATATCTTTACTGCCAGAAATAATTGTTTTTATATTTCAAGTTTCTATTTGGCAGTAAAGGATGCCGCTCCCATCCCTAACACGGAAAGACGACGTTGTAGATGTTGTCAATTATCTAAATAAACAACACAATCCTCTACTTTCTAGTAAACTTTAGATTAACATTCATCTCCCATTTGTTTTTCCCAAAAATTTTCAGTTATATTTGTCCCAACTTTAGGGGTGTCTACAAATTGTAGGCTGAGATTTACCCTCTGAACCTGATGCAGTTCATACTGCCGTAGGGAAAAGTAAGATGACTCTTCGTGTGCTTTTGTGCGCATTGTTGTAGGCATTCCTAAAGTATTTTTATTATCTAAAAAAATACAGGAATGCAAATTACCATCAACAACCAACAAAAAGATTTCCCGCAACAAAGCCTTAATATTCAGGAATTGTTGAACCACGAAATGCCCGAGAAACAAAACGGCATCGCCATTGCCGTAAACGATACTGTGATTCCCAAAACCTTTTGGGCAAATCATTTCCTTTCTTCCTCAGATTCTATTCTAATCATTACTGCCACTCAAGGCGGTTAGTCTTTCTATTCACTTAAATCAGTCAAAAAAATCTCAAATTATTGTTATGGAAACTTCAAAACACGAAATATCGCAAAAGCCTTTTAGCGGATCACAAAAGATTTATATCGATGGAAATTTATATCCAATCAAAGTGGCAATGCGCGAAATTAGTCTTCACGATACCAAAATGTCCAACGGCGATATAGAGCAAAATCCACCGGTAACAATCTACGATACTTCTGGCCCTTACACCGATGTAGATATCAATATCGATATTCGGAAAGGAATTCCGAGGATTCGCGAACAATGGATTCTAGATAGAAATGATGTCGAAGAACTAAAAGAAATTACGTCAGATTATGGTCAAGAACGTCTTAATAAAAAGGAATTAGAACACCTGCGTTTTGAATATCTGCACAAGCCTTTAAGAGCGAAGAAAGGCGAAAATGTAAGTCAGTTGTATTATGCCAAAAAGGGAATTATCACCGCTGAAATGGAATATATTGCAATTCGTGAAAATCAACAACTTCATAAATTTGAAAGTGAAAACCCGAAAATAGCAATGCAACACGGAGGAAACAGCTTTGGTGCAAATACGCCAAAAAGGCAAATTACTGCTGAATTTGTTCGTAGTGAAGTAGCTGCCGGAAGAGCGATTATTCCAAATAACATCAACCATCCCGAAAGTGAACCGATGATTGTGGGCCGGAATTTCTTGGTCAAAATAAATGCGAATATTGGAAATAGCGCTGTAACATCAAGTATCGAAGAAGAAGTAGAGAAAGCAGTTTGGGCTTGTCGTTGGGGTGCCGATACGATTATGGATCTGTCGACAGGGAAAAATATTCACGAAACTCGTGAGTGGATTATTCGGAATTCTCCCGTGCCAATTGGGACCGTGCCAATCTATCAAGCACTCGAAAAAGTAAAAGGTGTTGCAGAAGATTTAACTTGGGAAGTTTTTCGCGATACGCTAATTGAGCAGGCAGAACAAGGAGTTTCATACTTTACAATTCACGCTGGAGTGCTTTTACGATATATTCATCTTACTGCCAATCGTGTTACGGGAATCGTTTCCAGAGGTGGATCTATTATGGCAAAATGGTGTTTGTTCCACCATAAAGAAAACTTTTTATATACTCATTTCGAAGAGATTTGCGAAATTATGAAGCAATATGATGTCGCTTTTTCTCTTGGTGACGGCCTTCGTCCGGGATCTATTGCAGATGCAAATGATGCTGCGCAATTTGCCGAACTAGAAACTCTTGGCGAACTAACAAAAATTGCTTGGAAGCACGACGTTCAAGTATTTATCGAAGGTCCAGGTCACGTGCCAATGAATATGATAAAAGAAAATATGGACAAGCAACTCGAAACTTGTGGCGAAGCGCCATTTTACACTTTGGGACCATTAACTACCGATATTGCTCCAGGTTACGATCATATTACTTCGGCAATCGGAGCTGCGATGATTGGTTGGTATGGCACGGCGATGCTTTGTTACGTTACTCCAAAAGAGCATTTGGGTCTTCCAAATAAAAAAGATGTCAAAGACGGAGTTATTACTTATAAAATTGCTGCTCACGCCGCCGATTTGGCCAAAGGTCATCCCGGAGCTCAGTACCGCGACAATGCGTTGAGCAAAGCTCGTTTCGAATTTAGATGGGAAGATCAGTTTAATCTTTCTTTAGATCCTGATACTGCAAGAGAATTTCACGACGAAACACTTCCTGCAGATGCTGCAAAAGTGGCTCATTTCTGTTCTATGTGTGGGCCTAAATTCTGTTCTATGAAGATTTCTCAAGAAATACGCGACGTGGCACAAAAGGGAATGCAAGAAAAATCGCAAGAATTTATTTTGAATGGTAAAGAAATTTATTCTTAGCAAATGATAGTTATAAGCAGTTCTACATTTCTTAAAGATGAAGCTATTTGTATAAATCAACTTTTTGAAGCTGGTTTAGAAATATTTCATCTTCGGAAACCTGAAAGTTCAGTTGAAGAACTAGAAAACCTGATTGCTTCGGTAGGGGTAAAATACCATTCGAGAATTGTTCTCCATCAGCAATTTGGCGTAAGCCTAAAATTTAATATTAACCGAATACATTTTAACGGAAAGACGCGCTGGAAAAGACACGAAATTCTGAAAGATTTTGATTCGCAAAATCTGATTCTCTCAACTTCAGTTCATTGCATTGAAGATTTTAATGAACTACCTAATGTTTTTGAGTACGCCTTTTTAAGTCCTGTCTATCAGAGTATTTCAAAACCAAATTACAAATCAAAGTTTGAATTGCTTGACTCTGTCAAATCGAGAACGAACTTTACTACAAAACTGATCGCCCTGGGCGGAATTGAGAAAGGAAATTACAGAAAAACAATAAAATCAGGATTTGATGAAGTAGCAGTATTGGGGACAATCTGGAATGCCGAATTTCCAATAGAAAATTTTAAAACTATGAAATTGAATAAATAATATGAAAAAGAAAATTCAATATGTATCGCAAGGAGCAACTGCCGATGAGCAACTTCTCAATATCAAAAAAGTGCTTGATGCTGGAGGAAATTGGATTCAACTTCGGTACAAAAATCCTTCTCAAACCGAAGTTCTCAAACTTGCAGCTCAAGTAAAGAAGGTCACAGAGTCGTACAACTGTACTTTTATAATTAATGATTTTCCAGCTGTAGCAAAGGAAGTTGAAGCTGACGGAATTCATTTAGGATTTAACGATATGTCAATCACAGCTGCGAAAACGATTTTGGGTTCGAATAAAATCTTCGGAGGCACCGCAAATACTTTTGAGGATGTACTACAGCGAAATCAGGAGAATTGCAGTTATGTAGGTTTGGGTCCCTACGCTTTTACAACTACCAAGAAACATTTAAGTCCTATTTTGAGTCTGATAGGATATAAAAATACGATGGCGAAACTGCAAGCACTCAATATAGAAATGCCTATTTATGCTATCGGCGGAATTCACCTCACCGACGTTCAATCAATACTGGAAACTGGAATTTATGGAGTAGCATTATCTGGCACAATCACACGCGACGACGATCAACGAGAATTATACAATCAACTTTACCAACTATGCAACCTTTAATAATAGCCGAAAAGAAATTTAATTCCCGCCTTTTTCTAGGAACAGGAAAATTCGGATCCAATCAACAGATGGTCGATGCGATTTCTGCGTCACAAACGGAACTTGTAACAGTTGCGCTCAAAAGAATTGACTTTCAAACTGATACTGATGACCTGCTTCGTGATCTGCAATTTTGCACTGCGAATTTATTGCCAAATACTTCGGGTGCTCGCAATGCAAAAGAAGCAATTTTTGCCGCGCAACTAGCACGCGAAGCAATGGAGACAAATTGGCTGAAACTAGAAATTCATCCAGATCCAAAATTTTTGCTTCCTGATCCTATCGAAACCTTGAAAGCTACCGAAGCACTTGCAAAACTCGGTTTTATTATCCTTCCATATATTCACGCAGATCCTGTTTTGTGCAAACATTTGGAAAATGCTGGAACTGCTGCTGTAATGCCGTTGGGTTCTGCAATAGGAAGTAATAAAGGTTTGAAAACTGTCGATTTTCTCGAAATCATTATAGAGCAATCCAATGTTCCAGTAATTGTAGATGCTGGTTTGGGCGCGCCTTCACACGCTGCGTGGGCAATGGAACTTGGTGCTGATGCAGTTTTGGTAAATACCGCGATCGCCGTGGCAGGAAATCCTATTTTGATGGCGGAAGGTTTTAGAGATGCCGTAATTGCTGGCCGAAAAGCATTTGAAGCAAAATTGGCCAAAATAAATCCCCACGCAACTGCGTCAAGTCCGTTGACTTCTTTTCTGAATAATTAAAACTTTTAATTTCTAAATATGTTTAAAGATATTTTTGAAAAATATGAATGGAACGAGATTCAGAAAAAAATATATAATTGTAGTTCCGCGGATGTAGAAAATGCACTTTCTGCACCAAAGCGGTGTCTACAAGATTTTATTGCGATAATCTCGCCCGCCGCTGCTCCATATTTAGAAAGAATGGCAGTATTGAGTAGAGAACTTACGCAAAAGCGCTTTGGCAAAACTATTCAGATGTATGCGCCAATGTATCTCAGCAACGAATGTCAAAATATATGTACCTACTGCGGCTTTAGTCTTAACAATAAAATCAAGCGAAAAACTCTGTCTGACTCAGAAATTTTACTTGAAGCAAAAGTGTTAAAGGAGGCTGGGTTCGATCATATTTTGCTAGTTACGGGTGAAGCAAATTCTACGGTAAATATCAATTATTTTTTGAATGCTGTAAAACTTCTCAAACCACATTTTGCAAATATGTCACTTGAGGTTCAACCTTTAAGCTGCGACGAATATGAGAAATTACATTCTGCCGGAATCCATTCGGTATTAGTTTATCAAGAAACATATCACAAAGAAGTCTATAAAGAATACCATCCGAAAGGGAAAAAATCAAATTTCGATCTCCGCCTAGAAACTCCTGATAGAATTGGAAGTGCTGGAATTCATAAAGTCGGATTGGGCGTTTTGCTTGGCCTTGAAGATTGGC
>JBBSRP010000125.1:0-9041 GCA_038242935.1 Flavobacteriales bacterium | reverse complement strand
TGCAGAACCACCAATTTTTCCAATACCTAATCCTGCACCAATTGCAGCTAATCCAGCACCGATTCCAGCTAAAATCATAATAGTAAATTTATATAGTTAATAATAATAAAACTCTAATTAATGGTGGTCATGTTCGGCAACAGCCTGACCAATAAACAATGCAGAAAGCAATGTAAATACATACGCTTGCAATGCTGCAACTAATAATTCTAGTACACTCATAAACAGAACAAATATTCCTGTTACTGGAGCAACCATTACTGACTCAAAAATAAAGATCAGTGAGAATAAACTTAAAATGATAATGTGACCTGCAGTGATGTTTGCAAACAAACGTATCATCAATGCGAAAGGTTTTGTAAACATTCCGATGATTTCAATCGGCACCATAATAGGATATAATGCTTTAGGTACTGGCGGCATCAAGATGTGTTTCCAGTAATCTTTGTTGGCACTAATAAGTGTAACAAGGAATGTGATGAAAGACAAGATGAATGTAAAGTAAATATTTCCTGTAAGGTTTGAGCTAAATGGGAAGAAAGGAACCAATCCAATCATATTATTAATCCAAACAAAGAAAAATATTGTAAGTAGGTATGGCATATACTTGCCATATTTTTTCTCACCGATATTTGGAATAGCGATATCGTCACGTACAAATAATACTAGTGGTTCAAAGAAACCAGCAAGCCCTTTTGGAGCTAATTTATTTTTCTTGTAAGATCTACCAACAGCGGAGAAAATTAAAAATAATATCAAAGCTGACATCATCAGAGAAAAAACATTTTTGGTAATAGAAAAATCCAAAGGACGTGCATCAAAGATAAATGCCCCGCTTGCTTGATCTTCTTTTTCTAATTGATCGTATTTGCTTTTGTAGAAAATGATTTCGTTGTTACGCACAAATTCTTGCCCGCCTTTAGAAACTACATGTTCTCCTGAGTTATCGTGATGAAAAGCCTCTGATGAAAAAGTAACAAGACCACTATTTGTCCAAAGAATTACTGGCAGGTAAAAAGTTATCGGATGTCCTTCCCAATCGAAAATATGGAAATCATGAGAATCTCCGATGTGCCCATTGATAAGATCTGTTGGATTAAATTTTGTTTCTACTTCTTCAAGTTTAACTGTTGCGTCCTGCTCAATCTTCTGAATTTCAGTTTTGATCGTCAAACTGTCTACTGAATTGCTAGCAAAACCAACAATAGGAAAACACGCTAAAAATGCTAAAAAAACTAACTGTAAAGGCTTAATTGAAAATACCATTATTAATTTGTGTATCGAATTTAAGTTTCTAAAATTTTTGCAAAGGTACATTTATATTTCGGAGTGTAAAATATTAAAATATAATTTTTATTTAATCATCAAAAATAGGCAAACATTTGATATTCGTAAAATTATTTGCTGTTTATGATTTTTATCGCAAAAATCGTTTCGAAAAATAAGAATAGGAAGTACGGAATGAAAAATGCACCGATGTCTGGAACTGGATCTGCAACCTTGGCTTTTATTAATGGGATAAGGAAAACGACTGCTGCCATCATCTGCAGAAAGGTCGCACCCATAAAGGCAAAGCCTGTATATTCCTTATAGATATTGTTCACAACAACTAGTGCGGCAAAAACTGAGATGACGCTAAAAGCATGAAAAATATAAATTGACCAAACCGAATAAAAGAATGGCGTATTGGCTAAAAATTGATTAGTAACAAAATACTGTGCGGTAAATAGAATCGCTAGAAAAGGCAGAAAATATTTAAGGAAATCTAAGAACTTGGACATTATTATTTATTTAGGTTTTTTACCTGTCTGATCACATTATAAAGTGCAATAAAGACCGAGAAAAGAGATAAACAGATTGTAAAAATTGAGTTTGTCATTCCGTAGCGTTCGTCAAGACGTACTCCGACATACGTGAAGATAAATATAATGAGCCCCATTTGAAATGGAATATTCATCAACGCGATCCATTTCGCGCTATCTTTTTTCTTGGGTAAGCTGGGGTCTTGCTTCATGAGCCGGTAGGTTTTTTATAATATTTGTCATTGTACAAGATGCTGTAAATTCGGCTCCAGGTTCAACAGCAAGTTTAGATGTAGTTACTTCACCATTAATTTTCGCTTTGGATTTCACTGTAAGAAGTTCGACCACTTGGATTTTACCTTCAAACTTCCCTTCGATATCTGCATTCTTGCAAATGAGCTCGCCTATGATAACACCCGCAGGTCCAATTACAATTTTTGCATCCGATTCGAAATTTCCTATCAGTTCACCATCCATTCTGAAGTCGGTTTGAGAAACGATATTCCCTCTGATGACGGTACCTTCTGCAATCCTATTGCCTAAACCATCTGCTGATGACTTAGGACTTTTTTCAAACATGCTCATCTCTTTGTACTTTTTTGATCCTTTATCGGATTTTGAATTTGGGGTGCGCTGCCAGGCATGGCAGGTTTGTCTGCACTTTTTAAATCTGTAGGTGCTTTTAGACCTACAGTGCCAGGAGGCAAAATTGTTTTATTAGGTGCGGCAGCCGCAGGTACCTCTGCTGTAGGCTCTACAGGTATTACTTTTAAATCTGTGCTTAAAAATTCTGGTAAATCTTTTTTCATCTGCAACACTTGATAGTTGTGAGCAGATAGTATAATTGGTTTCTCTGTTACTTTATACTCTTTAAATTCTGCCAAGACACTCGACATACCTTCTGCGGCAGCGTAAGATTTAAATCCGTGAATTACAATAAAATTGTCAGTTTGTGTAAACATATCAAATGAACCTTTAATATTGCTAATTGGCCGATCCTTTAAGAATTTTGCGATTTTACCTTGCAATTTTTTGGTATTTGCATCTGTAGAATCTTTCACCGCATACAAAATCTTCCAGCTATTATCAGGATTAGCATTATACTTCATGTTTTCCAACTTGATATAATCGCCACGCAAAATTGCTTCTGCCTGTTTGCCTTCCTCACTATTTGGATATGTAAGTGCAACAAAGTTAAGCGCAGGTTTATACGCTGTTAATCCTTTTATTTTACCAACAGTGTGTGCTTTTAGCAATTCAAATTTCGGAACGATGTCTTCTCCTGTAAATTGATCAATAGCTTTTTCTACATCCTGCAACACTTGTCTATAATGACCCGACTCATATTTTGCATAAGTTTTATTGTAAGCTGCTTCGGGAGTCATTGCAGCAATTTCTTCAGGATTAACATTCGAAAGAATCTGGGCATATCGAGACTCTGGATATTCGCTCATAATGCGTTGCTTCATAGCAGACATTTTTGGCGATCCTGTAATTTCATATATTTTATACAAATAATACATTGATGGCAAAACCAAACGCTCTTCTGGATTCATATCCAAAAGTTTTTCAAGCTTGTCTGATGCCAATTTATATTCTTTGAATTTGTCATTATAGATAACACCTAAGTTGTAATAAGCGAAATTTCGATCTTTTGCAAACGTTGCAATTTCTTCTAGATCTGTTGGAATCTGATCTGTATAATAAGGAACCGTATATTTTGGATCTACAAAATCCTTGTCAATTTTATTTCCTTCTTCATCTAAAGAGTCAGAATCTGCAAAAGCATCATCGCTCAGGCTACGTCCTTGCTCCGAAGAAAACTTCCAATTCGCTGCATATTTTCTATTTCCCCATAATTTTCTAAATTCATTTTTACCATAAGCTACAGTTGTAGGATTGTAAAAATAGAAAGCGGTAATAGGAGTTGATCTAGGTGGCGCCATACTATTAGAAGACTCCAGACCTGCCACTGTTTCTAGCGAAGCTTCCTTAGATTTCATTCTCGCAGATCTTAATCCACCTGCTGATGTTGCAGAAACAGCGTCGTCAGAATTCATTGATATCGATCCTTGCTGAGCAGCCATTTTTTCTGCTTGTTTTTTCTTTAAAATATCTGCCTCTTTTAGCTTTGCGATATAGTCTTCAAAATAAACTGTGCGCTCTCCTTCGTTCATTGCCACTAGCGATAAAATACTGTCATTAGTTAAAGCTATACCTTCATATTTAATAACATCTATGAGATTATCTCTCTTTTTTGTAATTGCTTTATGCTCGCGAGTTCTTACATTAAGCTGCACAAGTGTACTGTCATAATAATTGAAAGCTTTACTATACTTGGCATCATTAAAATAAATATCTGCCATATTTCTATAGTTTGAAGCTATAAGGTATTTGTCAGAAGATCGTTTTTTGAGTGAAGCGTTGTAAAAATTCTTAGATTTTTCTGGAAGAGTGTTTTTCTCATAAAACAAAGCAACCTGATGATTTAATACATCTAGAAAGGGTCTGTTTTCACGATCTTCAAGAAGCTTTGTGTACTTTTTCATAAAAGCAAGTGTGTCGCCTTTTGTTGTATCAAATTGCGCCGCTTGTCTGGCATGTGCCTGAATAACGTAGCGTCGCGGCGCCGCGCGATTCATATCTATGACGGTTTGAAAACTTGCGTAAGCACTATCTTGATACCCCAGCTGCTCGTACAATTGTCCTATGATAAAAATGTAACGGGCTTTTTCTTCTTTGTGCTTTGTGAATTTTTCTGCAGCCTTAAGATGTGCAATAGCAGTGTCTTTGATTTCTAAATTTAAGTAGGCTTGCGCCAAAATAGCATTGGCATCGGCAAAAATCTGATCCTTGAATTTGATATCCTTTAAAAGTCTTTTCAAATTTTTTACAGCCAAGTCATCATTTTCAAGTCGGACATTGGTTTTTTCTCTCCAAACTTTGGCTTCGTAGATCTTATCGCTATTTGGGTATTTGTACAATATATAGTTGAAGGCTTCAAGTGCAGGAATAAACCGCTGATCATAATATCTGGCTTTTCCGAGCATTAAGTGTGCTTCGTCTATCTGAGGATTTTTTTCAGTTCCACCAATATTCATCGAATGTTTCTGAATCGCCTTGATAGCTTTGGTTTCTGAACGCTCGAAGTTTGGATTTCTCGTTTGTCCCGGCATTACTGTTTCAGAAGTAACTTGCATACGCTCTATCGGAAGCACTTCCCAAAAGTCATCGTTGTAGTTGGTTTTCAAGTCGTTAATTCCAGCTTGTAACGCCAAATCACCGTTGTACAAAATATTAAATTCTGTACTCAGTGCATGAGAGTTTCTGGAAAGAAAGGTGTTTTTTTTGACAGAACAAGCTATCAGAAAAAATAATAATCCAGTAAATATAGCAATCTTAAATATCGTGGTTTTCAATGTAGAAACGTTTTATTCTTAAACTTTTAAAAGCAAATTTTAGTATAATGAGTCGTAAAAATACGTTTCTTTTTGTTATGCCGAAAAAAATGTATCATTATTTAAAATCACTTGATGCCATTGTCTATACAGTTATAGTATCTATGACCAAATATTTTTTAATAAAGTCTATTAGAGACTATACTGCAAAAAAAGTTTCAAGCTCCATTAATGTTTCGGTAGTTGTTGGTGTATCCTTTACAATTTTGCCTTTTTCGAGCACAACTATTCTTTTGCAAACCTCAACAGTATGCTGCAAATCATGACTTGACACTAATAAAGTTCTACCGCTATCTGAAGCTATTTCTTTCAAAATTCTTTTTAGTCTGCTCACAGTTGTTGGATCTAGATTGGCAAAGGGCTCATCGAGAATTAGCACTTTAGGATTGCCAATTAAAGCTGCGATTATTCCCACTTTCTTCTGATTGCCTTTGGATAAATCTCGAAGGTATTTTTGCTTATTTAAAATTTCGTCATTAAAAAATTCAACAAACGGAGTAAGGAAGTCATCAATTTGAATTCTTGACTGACCTCGAAGATCTCCAATAAAATAAAAGTATTCTTCTGCGGTAAGATATCCAATCAAGAAACTTTCGTCTATAAAAGCTGCTGTAAAAGGTTTCCACGCTTCACTACTTTGTACTTCAATTCCATTATTTGTGAGCTGCCCCGTCGTTGGTGCAATCAAATCTAATAAAAGGCTGAAGAACGTTGTTTTCCCTGCTCCATTATTTCCGATAAGACCAATACTTTCTCCTGTAGTGACAACAAGATTTTCGATATCTAAAACCTTTACGCCGTTGTATATCTTTGATAAATTTTTTGCTTCGATCATACCTAATTATTATTTTGTTTATAAGCCTGAATAGTTTTATACTTTTCTTTTTTGTAAACTTTTTCTACTTGCGCAAATACTGCATTTCGAAATAGAAATCCTAAAACTCCCGCTGCTGCAACAAAAATTAATCCCGCAGTAGAACTAATAAAATAGTATCCAATATAATTGAGCACAATGGGTAGCACCAATTTCGGAATCGTCAATAAAACTGACTGCGTATTGAATGCCTTACTGTCTCCAAACATACCTCTGCTTGATTGCAAATCTATAGGAGTTTTTACATAAGCGCCTGTCAATAATACCAAATGTGAGTTTACACCAATATTATATATTCCGCCCACAATAATTACTAGGTACACATCCCAACCCCAAAATAGATAAAAGGCAGCCACCACCGTAGAAAGTGTTGTCGCTATCACGATCAGCCACCATTTTGAATTTAGATATTCAAGGTAATTCATATTCTGCGTCATCATTAGTTGGTAATAAGCACTATCCCAGCTTGGCACGTATTGCCCGAAAGTAAAAAGAAATCCACCAGTAACAAAAATACCAGCGAAAATCTTCGATATATCAGAATGAAATCCTGAATTACCAATGAACAAAAAACCATACAACAGAAACATCACACTCACAAACAAAGTAGATTTTGCTCGCTTGTTTCTGGTAATCAATCGTAGATCATTTTTCAAAAAACTTCCTAATTTTCCAAATCTTTCCAACCAGGAGAAATTCTGAGTGCTCGCCGTTTCATGCTTCTCGACCAAAACACTATCAAGTCTTAAACCTGTTAAAAAGAATTTGAAAGTCATTATCGAAATTAAGATCAATGCCGCCACAGGCACAATCCACATATATAGAGTGGTCGAAATCGCATTAAAAAACGGAAATGTCAATGCTGTTATATCTACAATTTCATAATACTGCAAAGCAATAAGCGCTGCAAGTACAACCAGAAATATCGTAAATAGGTTGTCTTTATTATTTAAAATTATATTTAGAAAATTCAAAAAATATACAATCGACATCATCGCCACAAACCAAAGTACAGTTGATATCACATCATATCCTTGAATAAGCAAGACGATGGTAAACGGAACAAAAAAGAATAATTGGAAAAAGTTGAAAACCGAAAAGACGGTCTTTCCTAGTGTGAACTTTACGATCGTTGATTTTTTAATATTCATCAAAAGCAAAGGCTTTATGTTTAGAACTGGAATCTTCTGCAAAGCCAGTCGAGCCGAAATATCGGCAAGAAAATAAAATATCAAATATTTGTTTACAGTAGCCAATGGCTCAAGATCCAATTCTTCTTTGATGATAAAGAATACTCCTATTCCCAAAATTAGAAAGGAAATCATAAAATAAACAGCAAAAAATCCCATCATAATCTTCATTGCCAGCGAATTGCCAAAGGATGCAGATCGCACAAACGATTTCCATTCGAGATATAAAAACTTCTTTACCATCATGAAACATTTAAAAAGAGTAGGTCGTAAAAATATAAAAATGTTACAAACTAAATTTAATTTCTTAAAAAGATGTTAGAGTATTGCGAATCCGCTAACATTCTGAGAAATTTGCTACTTTTGTAAAAAATCTATATTAATGTCGTCATTCTATAAATTAAGTATAAAAGAAGTAAGACGCGAAACTACAAATGCAGTTTCAGTCTTATTCAACGTTCCGGCAGAATTAAAAGATCATTATAAATTTATAGCCGGTCAATATATCAATCTTAAATTAACTTTGGACGGAGAAGAGATTCGCCGCGCTTATTCTATTTGTTCATCTCCTCAAAGTGGTGACTTGCGAATTGCAATTAAGTCAGTCTCTGTGGGTGCTTTCTCAACTTTTGCCAATAGCAAAATGAAAGCAGGCGATGTTCTTGAGGTAGGAACTCCTGAAGGGAAATTTACTTTTGAACCAAATCCTGCTTCTCAAAAAAATTATGCAGGATTTGTTGCAGGAAGCGGAATAACTCCGGTAATGTCAATCCTTGAAAACGTATTGGACAGCGAACCTGAAAGTACGTTTGTATTAGTTTTTGGAAACAAAACTCCAGAAGACACTATCTTTAGCAAGCAACTTCACGAACTTCAACTGAAATATACTGGAAGATTTTTTCCGCATTATGTTTACAGTCAGGCTAAAATCGAAGGGGAACTTTTTGGAAGAATAGAAAAATCAACTGTAAACTACATTCTGAACAACAAACACAAGGAATTTGATTTTGACAAATTCTATCTATGTGGCCCAGAAGAAATGATTATTCGAGTAAGTGATGTTTTGAAAGAACACAACGTTAAAGAAAAAGATATAAAATTCGAATTGTTTTTTGCTCCTAAAGCGGAGCACGAAATTGATATCTCCGTAGACGGAAATACAAAAATTACAGTAATGGTGGACGATGAAGAGACAATCTTCGAAATGTCACAAAAACAATCTGTACTTGATGCTGCTCTAAAACAAGGAATTGATGCTCCATATTCTTGCCAAGGTGGAATTTGTAGTAGCTGCTTGGCGCGAATTAAATCGGGTACGGCAGAGATGAAAAAAAATGCAATTTTGACCGATAAAGAAATTGCCGAAGGTTTGATCTTGACTTGTCAGGCACATCCAACTTCAAAAGAATTGTATATTGATTATGATGATGTTTAGGAAGTTGTAGATTGTGAGTTGTAGCTTAATATCCTTGAACTTGATACTTAAATCTTAGTACGTAATACTTCTATCTCAATACTTATGTAGATTGAAAAACAAACTCGAAATATTCAAAAATGCGCATTTGTTGTTGGACGAGCCAGAAGTCCAACAACTTTTGGCGTATTGTGAGAGTTTAGAAGATGAGTTGGTTGAATTCAAATTTGAAAAAGCCAACAACAAAGAGCTAATAATGCTTGATATGCTCAAGGAGGTCGTTAAAAGTTGTGCTGCAATTCG
>JBBSRP010000124.1:0-9155 GCA_038242935.1 Flavobacteriales bacterium | reverse complement strand
TGAAACTGCTGATCATTTTAAAGAAGTCATCAACAGACCAATCAAAAAGGTACCTTCACTAAGAGATATAACGATTGCCAATATTTTTTTTGAAAATAGTACTCGTACAAAGCTATCTTTTGAATTGGCTCAAAAACGTCTTTCGGCAGATGTGATAAGTTTTTCTGCAGCGCAGTCATCAGTAAAGAAGGGTGAAACACTTATAGATACTGTCAATAATATCCTCTCAATGAAAGTAGATATGGTCGTAATGAGACATTCTACTCCTGGAGCGGCAGTGTTTTTATCGCAAAATGTAAAAGCTAGCATCATAAATGCAGGCGATGGCGCGCACGAGCATCCTACACAAGCACTCCTTGACGCTTTTACTATCAGAGAGAATCTTGGCGAAGTGGCAGGAAAAAAAGTTGTTATTGTAGGAGATATTCTTCATTCCAGAGTTGCATTGTCTAATATTTTTGCTTTACAGAAATTAGGCGCAGAGGTCAAAGTTTGCGGGCCAAAGACATTGATTCCTAAGTATATTGAAAGTTTGGGTGTTACAGTCGAACCGAATTTACGCAAAGCTTTAGAATGGTGCGATGTTGCCAATATGCTTCGAGTTCAAAACGAGCGTATGGATGTAAATTATTTTCCGTCTACAAGAGAATATGCGCAGCAATACGGTTTGGACAAAGCTTTATTGGACTCATTGAACAAGAAAATTATCGTAATGCACCCAGGCCCGATCAATCGTGGTGTGGAGATTACAAGCGATGTTGCAGATTCGCAGCAGTCTGTAATTTTAAATCAAGTTGAGAATGGTGTAGCGGTCAGAATGGCTGTGATTTACCTTCTTGCGTCAAAAATAAAATAAGATATGAAAACAGAAAACGTTGAAAACATCACCATTGCAATAGCCGAAAATGAAAATACAGAACAAGCAGTAAGCAATATTTTGGCTTTCGCCGAAAGAGGAATCAAGACACATTTGATTCTTAATTTGCTTTCAGTTGAAGATGTAGATATCAAGAACCTCAAAAGCTTGAAACCATTGGCCCCGATGTACAAGAAAGCAAAAAAGTCTCTTGTTATAGTTTGTGAAAATATTGATTTCACTGAAGTTCCAGAATATCTAAATGTTGTTCCTACTATGATTGAAGCAAATGACATTATCGAAATGGAAGATATTGAGCGTGATTTAGGGTTCTAAAACCAATTAAATAATGACTTAAAGCAACATAAAATGAAGTTGACAATTCTGGGCTGTTATGCAGCTACTCCGCGTACTTTTACCAATCCTACCTCACAGGTATTGGAAATTGCTAATCATCTTTTTTTGATAGATTGCGCAGAAGGAACGCAGGTACAGCTAAGAAAAAACAAAATCAAGTTTTCAAAAATCAATCATATTTTTATCTCGCATCTCCACGGCGATCACGTTTATGGTCTTGTAGGACTTGTTTCTAGTTTTATGCTCTTAAAACGACAGAATGATCTTCATATCTACGGTCCAAAAGGAATTAAAGAGATGATTACTTTGCAATTGAGGCTTTCGGGCTCTTGGACAAGCTACGGTTTGTTTTTTCACGAATTGGATTCCAAAGAAAGCGAGGTCGTTTATGAAGACGAGAAAGTGACCGTTAGTACAATTCCGCTTGAACATCGTATTTATACCAATGGCTATCTTTTTAGCGAAAAGCTAGGACTTCGAAAATTAAATATTGATGCCGCACAGAATTATGAAATCAATCCTGTCTATTTTCGAAATATTACTCTCGGAAAAGATATTACGCTTGACAATGGAACGGTCGTAAACAATAACGATTTGACTTTTGAAGCAACGCCTCCTAAGCAATACGCTTTTTGTTCAGACACTCAATATACAGAAACAATTATTCCTCTTATTGAAGGAGTTGACGCATTATATCACGAATCGACTTTTTTGAATTCTGAAGAGAGATTAGCCGAACTTACAATGCATAGTACCGCACAGCAAGCTGGAAAAATCGCTAAACTGGCAAATGTGAAACAATTAATTTTAGGACATTACTCGACTAGATATGAATCGATACAGCCTTTTCAAAATCAGGCAAAACTTGAATTTGAAAACGTTGAGCTAGCAGATGACGGAAAGACTTTTGAATTTTAGTATCTTTCTATCAATAAGGATTTTATAGCATATTAATTAAATTAAAAATTACAATGAAAGACCTAAATGATTACAGAAAATCTTATACCAAAGGAGACTTAAACGAAGCGGATTTAGGCATCAATCCTTTTGAATTATTTGAGAAATGGTTTTTAGAAACCGAATCACAAATAGGAAATCTCGAAGTTAATGCAATGACAGTTGCGAGTATCGGCGATGATGGTTTTCCGAAGTCGAGAGTAGTGCTTTTAAAGAGTTATTCGGACGAAGGATTTGTGTTTTTCACAAATTATAGCTCTGACAAAGGCCAAGCAATTGCTCATAATCCACATGTGTGTCTATCTTTTTTTTGGCAGCCTACAGAGAGACAAGTCATCATAAAAGGAATTGCCGAAAAAATCAGCGAAAAAGATTCGACAGAATATTTTTTGTCAAGACCAAGAGGAAGTCAGATAGGAGCAATGGCATCTCATCAAAGTGAGAAAATAAGTTCAAGAGCCGTTCTTGATGACGCTGTAGCAAATATAGAAAACTCTGATGTTAAGTTAACTCGACCTAAAGATTGGGGCGGATATATTGTAAAAGCAATTGAAATTGAATTTTGGCAAGGAAGACAAAATAGACTTCACGACAGATTTCTATATGAAAACAACAATAATGCTTGGACTCACTCAAGATTAGCTCCCTAAAGTCACCTGAAATTAGTAGGAAAAGCAAGTGTTTTTAAAATAAAGGGGCATTTAATCGATAATATTTGCATTTTGTCGATTTCTGTTGTACTATTGCTATGTAATTATTGAAGTAATTAGTTATCCCTTTTTTTTTAGATAAACCACCGTTCCACAATGGTGGTTTTTTTTGTCTATAACTCAGAGAATTAAAATATATTTTTTTTTAAAACGCTCTGATGATTGACTGTAAACAAAATCGACTTGATGGACAGTCGTTGTATATAAGACAATTTCTATGTACGAATCTCTAATTAATTCAAAATCAGCACAGCTGTAAAATACCTGAATTTTAAATTTAATTTTTTTTAGTAATTACTTTAATGAATATTTATATATCGCAGTGGATTCAAACAAACTTTTGAAATATGCTGTGGGTTAAAAGTGCAGATTTCAATAAAATTTCATAAGTTTATTACCAAATTATTCTTATCAGATTTTCATTAACCAAATTGCGGATTTTCTCATAAGAAATAGCATTCCTATATGGCAGATATTAAAAAATACAGATATATTGATCGCGAAAAAAGCTGGCTAGCGTTCAATGCTAGAGTTTTGCAGGAAGCAGCAGATCCCAGCGTTCCTTTACTAGACAGATTACGATTTCTAGGCATATTTTCTAATAATCTAGATGAGTTTTTTAGAGTTAGATTCGCGGCAATTCGTAGATTAAGTCTTTCTGGAAAGGCATCAGAAAAAGTATTGGGTGGAGTCTCTGCACAACAACTTGTAAAAGATATTACAGAAATCGTTATTCAGCAGCAGTCTGAAAGTCTACGGATTCTGAATAATATTGAGTCGCAACTGGCAAAAGAAAATATCTTCATTATCAACGAGAAAGAAGTTTCGAAAGAACAAGAAATATTTATCCGCGATTTCTTTGTCCAGAAAGTCAGCCCGGCAATGGTGACGATTATCCTGAATGACTTGGCAGAGTTTCCGTTATTACTAGACACCTCGGGTTATCTTGCGGTTAAGCTTGTAATGAAATCGCCAAAAACTCCCGAAGAAATTACTCCAGAAATACGTTATGCAATAATCGAAATTCCTCGAACCTTAAACAGATTTGTGGTACTTCCAGCAAACGATGATAAGCAGTCAATAATAATGCTTGACGACGTAATTCGATACAATTTAAAAAGTATCTTCAGCATTTTTGATTATGAAAGTGTTAGTGCTCACATGATAAAGATCACTAGAGATGCGGAGCTTGACATTGATAGTGATATGAATAAAAGCATCATTCAGAAGATTGCAACGAGCGTAAAAGATCGAAGAATAGGAGAGCCTGTCCGCTTTGTTTACGATCAGTCTATAGAAAAAGATACGCTGGATTATTTTTTGATTCACATGAATATTGCATCATCTGATAGCATTATTCCTGGTGGTAGATACCACAACAGACGTGATTATATGAGTTTTCCAAATTTGGGCAGATATGATTTACAATATACTCCAATAGTACCATTACCGATAGAAGGTCTGAAAATGGATGGAAGTATATTAAGCAGAATAGCCGAAAAAGATTTCTTAATTAATGCACCATATCAGTCGTTTTCATACGTTATCAAGTTTTTGAGAGAGGCTGCTTTAGATCCTAAAGTAATCGCGATCAGAATTACTATATACAGACTTGCCCGAACCTCTCAAATTATTAGTTCGCTTATAAATGCTGCAAAGAATGGAAAAAAAGTTGTTGTTCAGATAGAATTACAGGCAAGATTTGACGAGGTAAGTAATATCTATTACGCTGAGTTAATGCAAACTGAGGGGATAGAAGTAATTTTTGGAATTAAAGGACTAAAGGTACACAGTAAAATTTGTTTGATTGACAGAATAGAAGATGGCAAAGTCAAGCGGTACGGACTTATTTCAACTGGAAACTTCAATGAGGATACTGCCAAAATATATACTGATGTAACACTCTTTACGAGCCATCCGAAGATTACAAAAGATATGTCGAAAATTTTTGACTTCTTTGATGTTAATTATCGCGTTCACAGATACAAACACTTAATTGTTTCGCCTCATTATACTCGTGGTGCTTTTTATAGACTCATTGACAGAGAAATAACTCACGCAAAGAATGGAAAGAAAGCCTATATAAAGCTAAAAATGAATAGCTTGTCAGATTATGGATTGATTGACAAGCTTTATGATGCTAGCAAAGCCGGAGTAAAAATTCAGTTGATTGTTCGTGGAATTTGTTCGTTGATTCCGGGTGCAAAAGGAATGAGCGAAAACATTCAGGCGATAAGTTGTGTAGATCGTTTTCTAGAACATTCGAGAATATACATTTTTGGCAATAACGAAAACCCTGATGTCTTTATTTCTTCGGCCGATTTTATGAGTCGAAATATGGATGAAAGGGTAGAAGTAACGTGTCCTATATATGATACAGATATCAAAGCCGAACTAATCGATACTTTTAATATTGGTTGGAAAGGAAATGTAAAATCGCGATATCACTCAGAAAAATTGGATAATAAATATAAATACAGAGGAAGTAAACCAGAATTTAGAGCTCAGGAAGAAACTTATAATTATTATAGAGATAGACTTAATGTGATTACAGAACCGATTTAGAAGTTGCTAGAAAATAGTCGTCTTGAAGACACGATACGTTTTTAGCCCTGATAGTAATGGAAATCCCGCAGGCAAGAAAGCTTATTTTTTGCTGACAGAAAAGAGTGACCAACGGAAACTCCTTTTCTGGCAATGCAAAAATTGCTTTGTGCCGAGGAATTGCAGAGTATAGCAGGAAGCAGCTCATTAAAATAAAGAGAAAAATGCTTGAAATTATTTTGAAATTTGAGCTAAAAAACAGAGTATGATCACAATTAAAAAGTTTGCCGCGATTGATATTGGATCGAATGCTATGAGGCTTTTGGTGAGCAATATTATTGAGGAAAGGGGCAAGGAACCGCAGTTTAATAAGAGCTCGCTTGTGCGCGTGCCGATACGTCTGGGGCAGGATGCATTTACGGTTGGCGAGATTAGCGAGGAAAATATTGAGCGAATGATTGATGCGATGAAGGCGTACAAATTGCTAATGAAAGTGCACCGAGTTGAGCGATATATGGCATGTGCAACATCTGCGATGCGCGAGGCTTACAATGGCAAGGAAGTGGCAGAAATCATTAGGGCTCAGGCCGGAATTAACATCGATATTATAGAAGGAAAAACTGAAGCTTCGATTATTGCAGCAACCGATTTGGATCAACTAATTAAAGCTGAAGAAACATATCTTTATGTGGATGTTGGCGGTGGAAGTACAGAATTTTCGCTCTTTTCAAATAAGCGAATTGTGGCTTCAAAATCCTTTAAAGTTGGAACAGTTCGATTGCTCAATGACATGATTCATGATGTTGTATGGCAAGAGATTGAAAAATGGATCAGTAGCGTAACGGAACATTATGAAAAGGTAATAATGATTGGAACCGGCGGGAATATCAATAAATTATTCAAAATGTCGGGAAAATTACAGCAAAAACCGCTGTCTTATATTTATCTAAATAATCAATATTCGACGCTAAATAATATGTCTTATGAGCAAAGAATTTCAGATTTAGCACTGAATCCAGATAGAGCTGACGTCATTATTCCGGCTTTGCGTGTATATTTAAATGCAATGAAATGGAGTGGTGCTTCAAGTATTTATGTTCCTAAGATTGGACTCTCTGACGGAATAATTAAAGCGATGTATTATGGAAAGATAGAGTACACAACTTTATAGTAATTAATATAGTAGCGTGTATTACTTAAACTTATTAACTAATTAAAAATACAGCCCAAAAGTATTTTTAAGCAACTCAATATCAGGATTTATTTCGTGAAGTCTGTTGTACCGATCTTGATCATTGTATGGCGTTCTTACTTTCATTTCTTCATTTACAAGCACTTCAATTGAAATAGTATGATTTTGTAAATGTCCGCGCAGGTAGCTTATTAATTTTCCCTTTTCGGAATCAAAGTCCATCTTTGATCCTTGATTGGGAAGTTCGTAAGTGATTTTGCTACCTTCAACTTTTGGTTCGTTGATTTGCAGTAAAGCTTCCATAATTTTGAAACCACCGTCACTTAATTTCTGAGCGTACATACCCCAATGATATTTCAAATCTAGGAGGGTAAAATCTAAGGCTGGAAGATGTTCGTGGTTTTGTTCTACAGGTTTAAAACTCCTTTCAAGCTCTTTTTTTGCTTTAATACTAGAAATAGAAAATGCAGAAGGTTGCTTTGAATACTCGGCTGGAGCAGCATTTGGAACTGCCGTTACCGGCTTTACTTGCAGCGGTGCTGAAACTGGAGTAGCAAAAGTTGCCGAGGGTTTAGGAAGATCTAGTTTATTTCCCTCACTTACAATTTGTGGTTCTTCGACCTCTCTGTTTAAAACTCTTTTATAGAAATTCTTGGCAGGAATTATATAGCCATCAACTTTTTTTTTTCTCCATCATAAGTGATAGAGGCAAGCTGCATCAAACATAATTCGACCAATAGTCTTTGATTTTGGCTCAATTTATATTTCATATCGCAATCATTAGCCATCGCTATTCCTTGGAGAAGAAATTCTGCCGAAGCTTTTTTAGATTGTTCAAAATAAGCTCTTTTAGTTTGCTCGCCAGCTTCTATTAACCCAATGGTAGCGGGAGTTTGAGACACTAGCAAATCTCTAAAGTGAGACGCAAGACCAGAAATAAAATGGTGACCATCAAATCCTTTACTCAAGACATCGTTGTATGCAATAAGTAGATCAGGAATGCGATTTTCAAGAATAAGATCGGTAATATTTAGATATGTTTCATAATCCAAGACATTCAGATTCTCTGTAACTGCCTGCCGAGTAAGGTTTTTTCCGCAGAAAGAAACGACTCTATCAAAAATTGACAACGCATCACGCATTGCGCCATCAGCTTTTTGAGCAATGATATGCAAAGCATCTTCTTCGTAAATTACTCCTTGACTATCTGCAACTTCGGCAAGATGTTCTTTGGCATCTTTGACGGTAATTCTCTTAAAATCAAAAATCTGACAACGAGATAATATCGTCGGGATTATTTTGTGTTTCTCTGTAGTAGCGAGAATAAATATCGCGTGTTTTGGTGGCTCTTCAAGCGTTTTCAAGAATGCATTAAAAGCACTTGCAGACAACATGTGAACCTCGTCAATTATATAAACCTTGTATTTTCCGGTTTGTGGCGGGATTCGAACTTGATCTATAAGACTTCTGATGTCATCTACGGAGTTGTTTGATGCTGCATCGAGTTCAAAAACATTAAATGCAAAATCTTCTTCTGGATCATCATATCCTGGCTGATTAATTTTGCGGGCCAAAATTCGGGCACATGTCGTTTTGCCAACACCCCTAGGACCTGTAAAAAGCAGTGCCTGCGCTAAATGATTGGTTTCAATAGCGTTAAGCAAAGTATTAGTAATAACAGATTGACCAACAACATCTTTAAATGTTTGAGGTCTATATTTTCGGGCAGATACGACAAATTGTTCCATAGTTTTAATCGGTGTACAAATATAGTTTTAATATTTGTGCTACAAAAGTCTTGTGTTTTAATTAGCGTTGAATTTCGTCTGAATCAAGAATGAGATAATTGACATTGCTGATTTCGTCAGCGGCGGCGACCACAATTGCCACACATATCTGATTATTATTTATTGTTTGAAATTCAAAACCAAGACCGGCATCTTTTACAATATAAAAATTCGTTTTAAGATGAGAATCTCTTTTCTTCCATTTAGTGTCAAGTTGAAGATTGGGATATAATTTTGCGATTTCTGTTATACTCATTCCTGTATGTGCTCCTTCGGGAGTTTTGAAGGCAAGAGAAGTCACTCGAATCTTCTTTACAACTTTCTTTGTCATATCGCTGCCGTTGTAAGTAGTATAGATGGCCAAAGTCGTTTCGTTTCCAGTTACATCTAGTCCTTTTCCAGTCCAAACAACCCAAGCTTTGCCCATCGCAGCATCTGAAAATGATGCTTCACCAAACTTTTTGAGTGTTGACGAATCGTCTAGGAGATTTGTGCCTCCAATAGATTTTCCAGCAGCAATTAGAAGATCTGACTTTGTTCTTGCTGCGTTATTTGTATTTAGCGCGTTATATGAATTTGTAGCAGTTTCGACTTTAATAGAATTTTTAAAATCTAATGTGTTTTTGGTATTTCTATTCTGATTGCAACTCAGCAACACTAATGCTACAAGGATTGTGATTATTTTCATCTCAGTCTTCTACTTTAGGCAAGTGCTTCGGCTATCTTTTCATTTTCTAATAAATGCAAAAGTA
>JBBSRP010000123.1:0-9181 GCA_038242935.1 Flavobacteriales bacterium | reverse complement strand
CTCGTTGTGCTAATCCACTTTGCTTCCAAGATTCAACTTGAGAGAGCATAAATTCTTTTTTGTCCATAACTAGATTTGTTTGAAACAAAAATAGTTGCTTAGGTTAATTTAGAAAAGATGTGGTTGGACGGGTGGATACACCCAAATCGATATTTAAAAGGTATCGTTAATGCTCCAAAATCCAGTGAATTTGATTTATAAGATATAGATTCACGGTTTTCTAGTTCCAATTTGTACTTTGCATTTCTGTCAAACCTATTACTTAAATAATAATCTACTGTGTTTCCATCATTTTTGAATACGGTAATTCTGTCAGAACTCTTAAACCATGTGGAGTTTTCTTCTGCATCGCTAGGGTTAACCTTCCATAGATAATAGTGTTCATCGTCATTTAATACTCTTTTCGGCTTACTAACGTATGTCGCTGTTCCATCACAATTTAATACCGCAGTGGACTCTTGGACTATTTTAGTATTTGGTATTGTTTGTTTAGAATTTAATAAATAATTTACGTACAATATAGTTTTATCTTTTTCATCTAAATATAAATTAGCTTTTCCATTAGCATAAGGCGAAAGCTTTAATTTATATACTTTATTTGCAAGGATACTTACGGGTGAAGTTCCACTAGAATTTAATATAGATTCTATTTTGATTTCTGTATTATCATTTTTGTATTTAGTTTCGTATATTATTGTAGTATTCGTTCCAGCGGGAGGTAAGTAGCTGTGGAGACAGTTCGGAATTGTTACTATTTTATACACCTTATGTTTCTTTTGTAAATTTATAATTCCTTGATATTCTACTGTTTGGCCTAATAGGATATTTCCTAAAAAGGTTAAAAACAATAATATTAGATGTTTTAGATTTTTCATAATTATTTTTTTTATTAAATTTTACCATTTTTTTGAAGTGGTTGTAGAAAATAATGATTTATAACAGTGCTCGGAAAAGAAATTTAAACTGAATAGCACTAAACAAAATAAGTGTAAAAATTTTTTCATAATTTCTAATTTTTAAATTTATAAATTTTTTTTCTTTATTTAATTATTAGATATATCACGCTGCTTACAATTTGTAGTAAATTCAATTTAATTAAAAGCAAACATAATTTTCATTATTAAAAATCGTTTTTTAAAGAACATTGTATATCAATGTTTCCCGTTACATAAATCTCTTACTTTTCTCACAATTATATATACCTACCAGTAGGTATTTATAAAACTCGCAGAAGTTGATTTGGTCGATGATATCCGCCCTTCTTCGAATAAAGAGAAGGAAATTAGCCATATTCTACTTTTATGAGTACCTTCTTGTAGTCATAACATTTAAACTATATGTCAAAAGCTAACACATTACTAAACTCGATAGATTCACAAGTGAGTGCGAAATTCTATGGTATTCAGAGAATACTGAAAGATGGCTCTGTACTAGTCGATGATCTCGGCAGTATTGTGCCAGCGTCGATTATGTTACATGATATGGAAGAGCTACAGCCAACAATGGTTAATTATATGAACAATTGGGGATGTGAGCATTTGGGTACTTCTATCGAAGAGCTTAACACTTTGGGAAGTAATTACTACAGCAAATATTTTATAAATGAGGAAGTTTGCGCAGCTCTTGATGGAGTAGGAAATTATATTTTAGCAGCTGATTTTGATAAGCAATACAGTTTTTTTCAGAGAGTGAAGTTGTATGAAGTGCAAGATTATAAGTGGTTTTATTCAGTCTGCAAAGTGGTTGAAATAAAAAAGAAAAACGAAACTTCTCAAAAGTTAATCATTTTATCTAGTCCAGTCGAAGGTGTTGATCTTGTGATATCGAGGGTAAATAAAGTATTAGATCAGGATGTCTATATCAAGAATAATTACAAAATATTTGCTTGCTTAACCAAGCGCGAAAAAACTATTATAGCGATGGTGGCAAATGGAAAATCTTCTAAGGAAATCGCCGAAGAGTTGTTTATTTCAATTCACACGGTGCATACACATCGCAAAAATATTATTCAGAAAACCGACTGCCAATCATTCGCAAATCTGCTAAAATTTGCAGTTGCTTTTGAACTTTTCTGATTTACTTAGGGTTATGCAAGTTTGAGATTTTCATAGAGTAAATTGTTACTTCCATACTTTTGTGATTTTCCGCGTCGTAGATTTTTTTATAATAATTAGGCTTTCGCCAAAAGACTTCAACTCGATTGAACTTAATTATTAAGCAACGCAAAAAGTTTTTTAGTTCACATCTGGCAAGATGGCGATTTTGTCTTCGGTTGAAGATGTATTGCTAAGAGTGATATTGAGGTTATTGAAGAAAGCGGCAATTACTTTTATTGATTTTTTTCGGGGAGAGAAGTAGAGTAGGAGTTGAATTGTAAAATTGCTTACATAAATATTAGAATTGGCAACAATTTTTATTTAATCTCAATTTAGGAAATAGCAATTTTTTTTTGAAAAAAGCAAGAGTAAAAATCGTTTTATTACTCAGACTCAATTTCAAAATAACTGAGAAGATCCTTATAATTATCTTGAGCACTAAGGCAAGTGTCCAACAAATATTCTTTGATATAATTCCATTGTTGCAAACCTCTATAATAAAATAGTTTTAAATCTTTATCGATTATAAAAGGCACTATGTTATTAGCAAGACATTCTTTAAAAAGAATTAGTCGACCAACGCGACCATTACTATCTTGAAAAGGATGAATCAGCTCAAAATGATAATGAAAATCGATAATGTCTTCGATGGTTTTTTTTTTGATGCTGTGATAGTCAGTAAGTAATTGCTTCATTTTATTAGAAACTTCTCTAGGTGCACAAGTTTCATTTCCTCCCACCTCATTAGGAAGTCTTTTGTACTCGCCAACGTTAAACTAATCTTTTCGGCTGTCTGATGTTCCAGATTTGAGTAAATAGTGTAATTCTTTAATAAATGATTGAGTGCGCTTGGATTGTGCTTTATCGATAATTAAATCTATGCAGCGAAAGTGATTCGAAGTTTCAATTACGTCGTCAATTTTTACCGCTTCATTAGAAATTCCAATAGTATTAGTGTTGAAAATAAAACGTGTTTGTTCTTGTGTAACAGTGCTTCCTTCAATCCTATTGGAATTATAAGTAAAATCAATTTGCGTTCGATTATAGATACTTCCTGGCAAGTTCATATCTTTTTGCTCCTTGAGATGATTTAGAAAAGTATTATTACTAAACTTTTTCTTATTTTTTTTTCAGGAACTGTAGCATCTTCAGGAATGTTCCACGTTTTACCAGTCAAGAAGGCGCCATTCATCTTGCCCGTAGCACAGTAGTTTCGAACCGCTCTTTGAGATAAATTAAATTTTAAAGCAAAATCCTTAACTGAAATATAAATCCATATCTTTTTTATAACTTGCCGCTATCGGCAATTTAAATACAAATATTTGTTTCTAAAATCGTGTATATTGCCGATAACACCAAAAATTTTAATAATTTGATGTTTATTATCTGATTTGCTTTCCAGCTGCAAAGAGCTTGGTTCTACTTGTTCAAAATGACAAGTTTGGTGATCAAGTTGTTTACTTCCACAATCATAGTATCAATTTCCTTCATTTGTAGCTGCAGGATCAAAAGAGTTTTTTTGATGTGGCAAGTTTTTGCATTTCCTCAATAAATTTTCGTATTTTAGTATCAACTCCCTGCATCATCAGATGAAGAATCATAGTTTTATTTATCATCATTTTTCGAATTGAGTAGTTCTATTCATACCCTTACTTCAATCTTCCCACCTCCTTTTCCCTTTTTCACATCCCCTATCTCTAATCCCTGTTCTCCAATTAGCCGTGATAGGAGCGAAAATCCCGCAGGCAGCAGTCTATTTTTTACTAGACCAAAAGCCTTGCAACGAGGAATCGAAGTGCATATCGCGACCCGAGTCCCGAAGCGCGAACTGACGAAGCAAGAGCTTCAAAATGAAAAGCATCAAAAATATTTCACTATAATCCCTAATGTTCATCGTGCGTACGTTATTATAACAGTCTTCATTACCTATTTTTTAATCATAAAAATTTCTTAAAAAAAAACTCTAAATAAATTGGAAGTCTGCTAAATAACAATATATTTGCCGCCTAACCTTAACATAAATTTTAGAATGAAAAAATTAATTTTATTTGCAGCTGTATTGGCACTTGGAGTAACTTCATGTAGTAAAGATGATGATAACAATAACAACCAAGCAGAATTAGCTGGAAAATGGGAATTTTCGCATGAAGGAGCTGTATTAATGGGACAAGAATTCCTTATGCCCTACACACACACAACAGGATGTGCAAAAGATTTTATCGTTATAACTCCATCTACAATTGTAGAGCACAATTTTAACGGTTCAAACTGTCAAGAAAGTACTTCTACAGACGCATACACTATCAGCGGCAATACTATAACTCGTACTAATGACGGAGAAGTTATAGTTGAAGAAGTTGTTCTATTAGATAATTCAACCTTGAAAGTTATATCAACACAAGTTATGGAAGGAATGACTGTTGGAGAGGTTACTGTTTATACTAGAAAATAATTTTTATACTTATAAAAATAGTTTTTTATGAAAGCCTCAATCGCAAGATTGGGGTTTTTGCTTTTAATGTCCTTCCGTTTCAAATAACGTCAGATATTTAAAAGATACTATTTCACTTTTTTGGCTTTCGCCGAAAGACTTCAACTTTATACAGCACTACGGTAAAACAAGCAATGACAGATCTTTGTCGACAACTTGCAAGAAGGCGATTCATCTTCGGTCGAAGGTATAATGCGACAATTGGTACTGAGAATTTTCGTTCGGAAGGGGATTGTCAGAAGAAATTTTAAGTTTTAAAAAAAAACTAAATGAAAGCAGTTGGAGCAGAATTTTAAATATCTTCTGCTAAGCTAGCTTTTGCTCTTAGAGCTGATTAAGTGTAGTATTATTGCAGATCCATTTCTAATTCTTCGTTTCAATGATTTTAGTATCTCTTGGAATATTCTAAGTATTTTCAGTTAAGAAGTCGCTATCAGCTTACGCCTAGCACAGTTGTTTTTTATCAATTCATATAGACGACCTGAATTTGATTTAGTGTACTATTTTATGGTTCCTTACGGACGATCAATAGTACGAATGGACGCTGTCCATTTAGAGATTACTATAATAAAATCGAACCCTGAAAGGACGGCATAACTTTGTAATTAAAGATGTTTTCAACAGTAACTTCCTTAGACGTTAGAGAAGAGAATCAAGAATAAAGTCAATTCCCCCGGATCAGCTTCTTATTGGAAAAATCGACAAATTTTATAGAATATAGAACTTGGGTTATAATTTGTTATGATTTTCTAAATCCAATTTTTCAATTTGGATATTCTACCTATATTGAATTTTCTGCTCTCTCAAAAAAAATAGTAGCAAATTGAACCAAAAACTTAGAATTATTGTTAAGCTATGGAATCAACAATAAACAAACGAAATTTAAAAAAAAAATCACATTTTGAAAAATATTTATATCGCTCTACTGCTCGTCGCCAGTGCAGTTAGTTACTCACAAGTTGTCTTTGAAAAGTCCCTTTCTGAGGCCTTTAAAAAAGCAAAACAGCAGAATAAACCAGTATTTGTAGAATATTATAATTCTGATTGTTCAGTTTGTAAACGCCTTGGCAGTTTACTGAGAGAAGATGCAGCGATCACTTCGTATTACAATTCTAATTTCATCAACTATGCGATGAATACTTATGATGAATTATCTGATGCAGACAATGCACTATTGAGCAATGCAAATCTTCATTTTCAAAGCGTTCCTGTTCTTTTATATTTTGATAAAAATAAAAACTTCCTACATTATAGTAGCGGAGAAATCAATTCACAAACTGTCTTAAATGAAGCCAGAAAGTCGGTGCTCCCAGAATACAATTCGTCCAGTTTAAGAGCAAAATATGAAGCCGGCGACCGATCAGTCCGAACACTCTATGCTTATTCCAATATGCTGATTGTAAACAAAGACGATCAAAAACTTAATAAAGTCACCCAAGATTTGTTTGAAAGTTTCAGTAAGTCCGAACTAGCTACAAAGAAATCATATTTGATTTTAAAAAGGGTTGTAAAATCTTCCGACAATGGTTTTTTTCAATACTGGTTTAATAATTTGGATAAGTTAAAAGGTTTCGAAACCGGCGATAACGTAGATACCGAAAAATCATACCTCACAAGAATTGTTTTAATAGAACTTACCGATCCAAATATTAAGAAATGGAGTGAGGCTAAAAAGAACAAGTTCAAAGGATATATTACCAAATTAAAGATTGTGGATGATCCGAGTGTGTTTTTTATGTAAAAACACTCGAATCGAAAAAATTGAAATAATCTAAAAAATTAAAATGAACTTGCGGGTATTGGAATTTATAATATCTAATTCTCAGAAAATTTAAATAAAAGTTGGATCTACATAGACTAACTGTGAATCTGAACGATCTTAATAATTAAAGCAGTGAAATATTTTGATATTTAAAATTAAATAGGATTATTTTCTAGCGTTTTGATAATAATCATAAGAAATAAAAATGAAAAATAAATTTTTTACTTGCCGTTTTCGAAATTACTGTTCAACCTCCACAGCATTTACCCAAAACAGTGGGCCGAAATACTTTCGAAGATAAACTTGAGAAAACATAAAATTTCTATTTAATCTATTTAACTGTAGAAGTTGTGTTTCGGACGAGCTTATAAATTTTTATTACATTAATTTTTGCGCTTTCCAAAACTCCAAGAGAAAATCAACATTCAAAAAATTATTTTTCCTTCAATATATAAATAGCTTTAAACGGTGCAGTATTGATCAGCTCATTAATAGTGCTACCAATTAATATTGAACTTACACTACTATCGCCTTTGGCACTCATTATTATCAAGTCGGCATTAAATGCTTTGCTTTCTTTTTTTATAATTTCTACAATACTATTTTTGCCTCTAAAGATTGCGACAAATGCATCATCGTCGCTAATTTTATATTTTTTCTTAGCTTCGACAAATTGTTTGTTAATGTGTTTTTCAGCTTCCTTTATTACCTTTTGATCCTCAATATCGATGTAGGGGAAAAAAACAGTCGGGATATTAAATGATTTTACAATTCTAAAGTCTACCTGTGGATTCATCTTCTTAAGAATTTCCATTTTTGCAAGCACTATTCGAAACATAGCACTCAAATCGGTCGGTACCAAAATTCGATCCCAACTCAGAGGCGCATTTGCCGGCACGAGGAGCACGTCTCCTTTAAAAATCCGAATCAATTTTTGCGACATTGCAGCCGTTCCATTGTCTTTTTGTTTAAAACCCAGTAAAATAGTGCTGACGTTATTTTGCTCGGCCCAATATTTCAAAGCGTACTCAGTATTCGCATTTTCAAGGATTTCTAAAGTATAATTTTCATCTTCCTGAAAAATTTTGGATATTTTAGCTCTAAGGTTTCGATGGATAATAGATTTAATGTCTTTTGTTCCTAATAGATCTTTTAGGGCATCATCTATGTCATAAATGCGGATGTTATGAACAAAATTTATAGTGTCAAGATTCCACTTTTTTTTCAGAAATTTTGCATAGCTAATTATTTTTTCATCCATTTCGGTTAAGTCGGTAGCAACGAGAATATTTTTCATATTGACAATTATATAATGAGTGGCTGTAGTTTAATTATAGTATAAAGATGCTTATCAACACCTTTTAGTGTAAAAAAATCTTTTGAATTTTAAAATTTTCCTTCGTCTTTATCACTGATTTGTTTTGCGATTTTTTCCTCAGTTAACATCAGTTTTTCATCTTCCTCTAAAACATTTTCTTCTTCCAGAATTTTAATCAAATCGCTGTTGTAAGATTCGTCTGGTTTTAAATGAGATCGTCGTTGACTGACTTTGTAATCTTCTTTGATACCCATATATAAAGACGCGCACATCATCAAAAGCAGAATGGTAAAAGGCAATCCTGAAATGGTAACTGCTGCTTGCAACGTGCCTAATCCACCTCCCGTTAATAATGTTGCTGCAATAATTCCAGAAAGTGAAACCCAAATAATTCTTTGTATGGCCGGTGTTTTTTTATCTCCACCAGAAGTAATTCCGTCCACTACCAGTGCTCCCGAATCTGCAGAAGTAATAATGAAACTGCAAATAAGAATCATTCCTAAGACTTTTAGCACGCTTGCTAATGGAAATTTTTCGAAAAACACATAGAGCGCAGTAGAAATATTTTCGTCAACGGCATTTGCAACCGAAAAATCACCTTCCATTAATCCCAACATTGTGGTACCACCAAAAGCAGAAAACCATAAAAACGTGACCAAGGCAGGTAGGAATAAAACCCCCAGAATAAATTCGCGAATTGTTCTTCCTCTCGAAATTCGAGCAATAAATGTTCCTACAAAAGGAGACCAAGAAGCCCACCAACCCCAATACATCAGCGTGACGTTATTGTGCCAAGATTTACCGCCATACGAATCAGACCAAGTAGCGAGATCTAAAAAGTTGGTCAGGTAACTTCCGATGTTTTGCACATAACTTTTAAGAATAAATGCCGTAGGACCTAGTAATAACACCATAATAAAAATGACTGCGGCAACACCAACATTTAGTTCACTTAAAAATTTAACTCCTTTATTCACACCACTTACTACCGATATTGTTGCTATTAGAGTAATGCCCAAAATAATTAAATATTGGGTAGGAAGACTGTTTGCGATGCCAAATACATGATTGAAACCAGCGTTAATTTGTCCAACCCCAAAGCCCATTGTAGTTGCCAGTCCAAAGAGCGTGGCGACTACGGCGATAACATCAATTACATCGCCAATCCATCCGTAAATCCGATCGCCAAGCAGCGGATAAAAGGCAGATCGTATAGTGAGTGGCATTTTTCTATTGTAAGTAAAGTAGGCTAATGAAAGACCAATTACAGAATATATTGCCCAACCGTGAATTCCGTGATGCAAAAAAGAAAAGTTGATGGCTTCTTGAGCAATTGCCGTAGGAGCAGCATCGGCGGGAAGTCGGGGAGGATCCATAAAATCTCGAACAGGATCTGCAATGCTAAAGAGTACTAATCCATTTCCAATTCCAGCACTAAAGAGCATCGCAAACCAAGCGTGCACTTTAAATTCTGGCTTGGCTTTTGGACCGCCCAATCTTATGGAGCTATATTT
>JBBSRP010000122.1:0-9182 GCA_038242935.1 Flavobacteriales bacterium | reverse complement strand
AGATACACTTAGTACGGATAGTACTTCGATAGGAAATATGTCTTGGAAAGAATTTTTCCAAGATCCTGTTCTGCAAGGAACGATAGAAAAAGGTTTGAAGAATAATATTGATGTCAATCTTGCGATGCAGAATGTTATTGCGTCAAAGGCGTATTTGCAACAAGCGAGAGCAGGAAATATTCCCGTAATATCTGTGGGTGCAGATTATTCAAGACAAGATCCATCTAAAAACTCTGCATTAGGAGTATTCTCGAATGGAACAACCGATCAGTTTCAATTGGCGGGAAATTTATCTTGGGAAGCAGATATCTGGGGTAAAATTCGAAGTAATACTAGAGCAAATAATGCCAACTATCTTCAGTCGATTGCTGCAAAGCAGTTTGTAGAAACTCAGATTATTGCAAATATTGCTAGTAACTATTATCAGTTAATCGCATTAGATCGTCAGTTGGAAATTACAACGACTACGATTACAAACCGTGAGGATAGTTTTGAAACTATCAAAGCTTTGAAGACTGCTGGAAATGTAAACGAAGTTGCCGTACAGCAAACAGAAGCGCAACTTTATGAGGCACAATTAATTGCCGAAGATTTAAAAAATCAGATAGTAATTTTGGAGAATGCTACAAGTATTCTTGTGGGTCAGAAGGTTCAGTCGATAGATCGTTCAACATCTTTTGAATCTCTAAATATTCCATCGCTCACTCTTGGTGTTCCAGCTGTAGCTTTGAGAAATAGACCCGATATTGTTGCAGCTGAATATGCGTTGATGTCAAGTTTTGAACTGACAAATGTGGCACGCAGTAGCTTTTATCCATCGCTTACTCTTGGCGCAAGTGCAGGGTTCCAGAGTGTGGAAATAAAAGATTGGTTTAATGCTAATTCTTTATTCTCAAATCTACTTGCAGGAGTGGCGCAGCCGATACTCAATAAGAGAGCAAATAGAACTCGGCTTGAAGTAGCTAGAGCAAATCAGGAGTCATCTTTATTAGATTTTCAATATAAAGTATTGGATGCAGGAAGAGAAGTTTCTGACGCTTTGCAGAATTACAAAAATGAAACTACGAAAATCGATATCAGAAATAAGCAGGTTTTAGCTTTGAAAAAAGCTGCAGATTTCTCTGACGAACTTCTTAATTATGGTATGGCAACTTATCTTGAGGTGCTTACCGCAAAAGAGCAGTCGCTTAATAGTGAATTGTCACTAGTACTAAACAAATTTCAGCAACAAGCAGCACTTATACAATTGTATAAGTCGCTTGGCGGCGGAACAAAATAGGTTATGAGGTTAATTCGAAAAATGCCATCAGGAAATTATTTTCTTGATGGCATTTTTTTTATTTCCAAGTGTTATAAGGATTGTTGCTGATGTAACCGTTGTAGTATTTTTCGACGCCTGTAACTTCTTCTCCAAGCCAAAGTGGCCTTTTAAAGAATTCGTCTTCTGAAGTTAATTCGATTTCTGCAACTACAAGACCAGCATTTTCTCTTTCAAAAACATCCACTTCATAAGTGTGACGGCCGTACGGAATGCAATATCTTACTTTTTGAATTATTCCAGGTTCGCAGATAAAGAGTAATTTTTCTGCTTCGATAAGTGATATTTCCTTCTCCCATTCAAATCGTGTAATTCCACTTTCGTTTCCCATACCCTTCACAGTAATATATCCCACCTGATCGCTTATCCTGACTCGTACCGTGCGTTCGGGATCTGAATTTAGATAACCTTGTGCAATTACTTTTTTGGTTCCGTGTTCCAAAATAAAATCGTTGGACGTTACTAAAAATTTACGTTCAATTTCTTGCATTTTTTAATTATTTGGCAATTACAGAAGGGATGTAATTGTGGTTTATACCAAAGATATTATAAATTTGCGTAATGAAAGAGATGAATGCCGACCGAAAAATAATTCACGTTGATATGGATGCGTTTTATGCTTCTGTAGAGCAGATGGACAATCCCGAATTGCGTGGTAAGGCATTGGCAGTTGGCGGCTCAGAAAACCGAGGTGTTGTTGCTGCAGCGAGTTACGAAGCTCGAAAGTTTGGGGTCAGAAGTGCTCTGAGTAGCGTTCTAGCCAAGAAGTATTGTCCTGAGCTTATTTTTGTTTCGCCGCGCTTTGATAGATACAAAGAAATATCGCAGCAAATACGTGCCATCTTTTACGATTATACAGATTTGGTAGAGCCTTTGTCTTTGGACGAAGCCTATCTTGATGTTACAGTCAACAAGAAAAATAATCCTAGTGCATCGCTTATCGCTAAAGAAATCAGGCAGAGAATTTTTGATGAAGTTGGATTGCCAGCTTCGGCGGGAATTTCTTGTAATAAATTTATTGCTAAAATAGCATCAGATTTTAATAAACCAAATGGCCAAAAAACGGTTCCGCCAGAAGAGGTGGAAAGTTTTGTAGAATTACTTCCAATCAGGAAATTTCACGGAGTAGGAAAAGTCACCACTGAAAAGATGTTTAGTTTGGGAATCTTCACTGGAATGGATTTAAAAAATAAGTCAATCGAATTTCTACAACAGAATTTCGGGAATTCTGCTCAGTACTATTACGATGTTGCAAGGGGAATTCATCATAGTACCGTGAAATCTACTCGAATTGCAAAGAGTGTTGCCGCAGAACATACTTTTGATGAGAATTTGTCTTCCGAAGTATTTTTGAGTGATAAACTTGCGGAGATTGCAACTCAGCTAGAAAAAAGAATAGCGCGCTACAGTGTGGCTGGAAAAACGGTCACTCTCAAAATTAAATACTCGGATTTTACTACTCAAACCCGCAGTAGGACACTTCCATATTATATTTCGGATGCAGCGATGCTATTGGAAACTGCAAAGAGTTTGTTATATCAAGATGTACTGCAAAATTCTGTACGACTGCTGGGAATTTCGCTTACAAACCTCAATACCAATGAGAAGAAAGCTGTGGCGGTGCAGTTGAAGTTTGAGTTTTGATACTATTTCTGAAATAATCTTAAATTCAACTTTTAATTTTCAAACAATGATTTTTTTTTGGGCGGCTTGTGGCTGTTTCATTCTTCACAGCCACAACCGGGTCTTCCGCTGTATCTTTGCTGCTAGCACGATTTTTTTTCGAAAGAATATCTGGTCATTATGTGCTTATAAGAAATTGAGAATGAGCAGCAAAGGATTTGCTTCGCCAGTTCGCTTCGCTCGGGTCGCTGCAACCCCTACCGCAGACTTGGGATAATATTCAAAATTTACCTTTCAATTCAAAAAAAAATCAACTGCAGAAATAAGATTCTACAGTTGACTATAATTCATTTTGAATAAACTTTTCTTAGTAATTATCTACTCTTTTACAAACTTAACCGTCTGTTCCAATAAGTTACCATCTGTAATTTTTAAGAAATACAGTCCCTGCGAAAGAGCCGAAACATCAATAGTATTTACATTCGCAGAAATTCCTTTATGCTCCGATACTTTTTTGCCTAAGCTATCATATATTTCCAATTTAGTTTTGGCAGAAAATAGATGAGTGCTCATCACCGTAAGTTTTTCTTTGGCTGGATTTGGGTACACCAAGACTTGAGGATTTCCAAAAGTAGTTGTAGACAATTCTTCGTTTGGAATTAATCTTGCCAGATAAGCTCTGTGGCCATTTACTGGCTGTATAGTGTTTACTTCTGGAATAAGTCCATTTGTAGTAGTAATTCCGCTACTATCCAAACTTTCTGTGGTGAAAATTACAAACCAGCTATTGTTACCAATAGCACCCGATCCTAAAGTCGTTACAGCATTTCCACCGTGATAGGTAAACCATTCCAATGCACCATCGGTGTTTAATTTCATTGAATAATTATTGCTAAGTGACTCTAAATTTTCTTGGTACACTTCAGACGTACTTAATCCATTTGTTTTTACTTCTCCAGAAAAAAACATTTCTCCCGAATCTGAAACAGAAATAATATCGGTGTAATTTAAGCCTGAGTATTCTGGATTATCTCTTGTAAGATAAGTGCCCCAGAGTTTGTTCATATTGCTATCATATTTTTCTACAAAAGGCTCGGTATTAAAATAGGTATTTCGAGTTGGATTAAAAGTTCCCGCTGTTCCAATTGTGGTAGAAGAAGTTTTTCCGAAAAAATATAAATTTCCAATGGCATCATTATATATATTTTGATAGGTCGTTTCGGGCGTAAAAGGAATGGTTTCGATAATACTGCCTCCATCCGAACTCAATTTTGTGAGAGCTTGAGGATGGATTTCTCCTATAGAAGCTGTGATTAGATCGTAAAATAAATAAATATTGTCATTAGCATCTATGTTGGCAATACCTGCCCCAATATTATGAGTATAAGTACACCAAAGTAATGCTCCTGAAAATGAAAATTTTGCCACAAATGGAATACTTACAATAAAAGATGATTCGTTTGGTTCTGAGGGTACGTTTTCAGGCCAATTTGGTTGCAGACTACCAGCGGTAGCAAAGTTTTGTGAAGACAACGTTCTGCCAGAAATGTAAATTCCTGTATTTCCGATAAATGGTTTAAAATTAAATAATTCACTCCCCTTATCACCACTAAAGTAAGTAGACCATAACATATTACCTTAGGAATTAAACTTTGAGATAAAATAATTAGACAGCAGCTTAGCAGGTATAACTTCTATGGATATTCCGCCCATATCTACATATGCTGGAGGCAAATAATAATTTGTATGCGCAGTTTGAAAAGCGCCAGCAGTTGCGATTCCAGTGTTACTTTTTGTAGTTCCAACTATGTAAATATTGTCATCAGCATCCAAAATCACACTAGCTTTCAATTCTTCCTTTTCACCCCCCCAAATAGGTCGCCCAATTAAGCGTTCCATCCTCGGAAAATGAACAAAGTAAGGCATCATTTATCCCAGCCGTGATACTTTGATGAGAATTTGCGGTCATCCAGTTACTTATTAGCTCTAGATTTTCATCATCTTCATTTACAATCCAAGCTAGTATAAGGTCGTTACGATTATTTAAATTAAGCGGAAGAAGATTTGTTGATGGATAATTATAAATCGTTGTAAGGGAAGGCAGATATGTCCCCCAATCTTTAACTTGGGGAATAAAAGGAGTGTTTTGAGAAAAGCTACTAGTGCTAAACAGTCCTAAAGCTATTGCACCAAAAGTATAAAGTAATTTTATTTTCATATTTGAAGAATTTAAAAATATGTTATTCTATAAAGAAAAGTAATATCACTCTATGAAGCAAATAAAAGGGTTAATTTTTTGGATATTATGCTGAAAGTGAATGCTTTTTACAAAGATGCGTGCAAATAAATGAATAATAAGAGGGTGGTGTCACTCGCTCAATTAATATTATTTTGATATCTCGCACAGCTGTGCGAGAATTTTTCGGAGATTAAATTGATAATAGGAATTCACTTTTTGTAGCTACTGCGAAAATCAGACAATTCAATTTTCATTTAAATATAAGGCGTAATTTTCAAATGATGTTTTCTTTTTGGGCGGCTTGTGGCTGTTTCATTCTTCACAGCCACAACCATATCTTCCGCTGTATCTTTGCTGCTTCGGGATTAGTGCAAAGATTCAATTTCGAGTAGCAGCAAAGGATGTGCTTCGCCAGTTCGCTTCGCTCGGGTCACTTCAACCCCTGCCGCAAAATGTCCACGATTCACTTGATTTTCTAAATGAATTAGTTCAAGTTAGTTTTGAGTCTATTTCGCAAAAAAAAAGGGACAATTCCTCTTTTGAGAAGTTGTCCATTTTTCATTTATGATTGACTGTTCTCGATATGCAGCAGGATATTATCCAATATTGATTAGACAAAATGGCAAAATAGTGGCTCACTCAAAATTAATTATTCAATAATCATAGAAAAAGCGGATACCAAAACGGTATCCGCTTCTTATTATATGTACTTTTAACATTAAACTATACTATTTATGAAAACAAAATTACTTTATATAGCACTTGTATTTACCTCGCTTATACAAGCACAATCGTTTCAATGGATTAAGGATGGAGGCAGTGCCGAACTTTTAGGATCCAATGATTATGAGCAAGTGTATAGTATTGCTACCGATAGTGAAAAAAATGTGTATGTTTTATCAAAGGTTGGGATGAGTAATTTGAATGTAGACGGGCATCCAAAAACAAATCATGACAATCCAAGTTATACACCAACAGATATTGTTTTAGCCAGTTTTGCCTGTGATGGTTCCTATCGTTGGAGTAAAGTTATAGGAGGTGCGGGCGGGGAAGTGATAAATTCAGTTCAAGTAGATTCACAAGATAATGTATATGTTGCTGGAAGAATAACATCGTGTCATAATGGTACAGCACTTTATCCATATCCTGCAAAAATTGATGATGATTATACTTTTTCTAACACTCTTAGTGCTTGTTCCTATTTATTTCTAGCTAAATTTAATAGTAATGGTGTATTACAATATGTAAAACGACCAGAGCCAAATTTATCGAATAGTCCCTCTTTCGCTTCTTATGGCTTTCAACTACAAAATGATATAATGTATTGGTTTGTTTGGTTGAAGCCAGGTGTATATGAGAATGGTGCATTAATTAATACAAGCACTGATACAGAAACTCCTTATGTTTTTAAATATAATTTAGATGGTTCCTTTATAGGAGCCATTCAACTGGGCACTATTCAATATTATGGAGATGTAACTGGCACAAGATATTATCGAAATCCAAACAATGGTTTTTATTATATGACTTGTGTTAAAACGGAATCAATATCAACTTTTTCTATTAATAATGAACCTATAATCAATGCCGCCGCTTTAATTTGTTATAATAACAATGGACAATATCTATGGAAAAGAGAAAACACATTACAGATGCCGGGATCGCTAAGATTCTATTCGCTTGATTTTGATTCTCAAAATAATATCTATATAGGTGGGAAAATTGCATCATCTTCGCTTGATAGTTTTATGGGTTTTACAGCTTCCTTCAGTTCTCCCGCTTTTGTTATGAAATTAGATCCGAGCGCTGATAATTTATTGTGGGCCTCACATCATTCTAGCGTGAATTCTGCAGGATATGGTGCACTTGTTTATAATGGTAATGAAGTAGCTTTTACTGGTTGGTGTGCAGGAATAAATTTTACTTGGGGAAGCCAGTCAATAAATGTTACCGCACCAAATCAAGGACAAGATGTTTTGCTAGCTCGTTTTGATAGCGCCACAGGCGATTGTTTGAGTTTAAACCGCATTGTTAGTAGTGTAGGATCTACAGATCGAGGCGCAGCATTGGCAGTTGATGCATCGGGCGATTATCTTGTAGGTGGTGGTTTTGGCGCTACAATTTATGATGTAAATAATAATGCAGTAACCAACGAAGGAGCCTCTTTTGATTTTTTTATAGCCAAGTTTGCCACAGAACCTTGTTCAGCACTTAGTACTGTTGATTATGAGATGGGAAGTCTAAAAATTTATCCAAACCCTGTTGTAAGTCAACTAAATGTTGCGGTAACAGAAAATGCGAATTATTCACTTTTCAATATTACAGGACAATTAATAAAAACTGGAAAAGTATCCCAAACAGACAACTCAATAGATTTACAAGATTTGTCAAAAGGTTGCTATTTACTAAAAATTACAATTGCAAATGGATCGGTTCAAACTACAAAAGTGATAAAGGAGTAAATATTAGCTGTTAGCTGTCAGCTGTCAGCTTTTAGCTCAAAATAATATATAATTTCTATCTTTTAGATTTTCAATCTTTCAAGTTCTTACCGCAAGGTTCGCAAAGTATAGAACGCAAAGTTCGCAAGGCTGTTCGTGAAGAGATATCAAATGTGATAAAATTTTATAAGCTAAATTCCCTTAAACTTTCACACTCAGGCTCCCCCTCCTTCGGAGGGCCTTGGGGGGAGGATTCTCTCTCTACTTCTTCACAAACTTCTGCTTTTGTACCTTATTGTCTTTATCTGTAAGCACTAAAATATAAATCCCTTTTGCTAAAGCTGAAGCATCCAACTGCGCTTGTTGCAAACCGTAGTGAATAGATAATTTTATTTTCTTTCCATCTACGCTATAAACGTCGATTTGCTCGATATCGTTTTGATAAGCAATGTTCACAAAGCCATTTGTAGGATTTGGGTATAACTGAACCGTATCTTGACTAAAACTAGTAGAACTTAGAGCATTGGAATATTTGAATGCCAATGTGTGAAGTGCTGGGTCATTTTCAGCTAACGCCAAAGGCAGTAAAATCGTAGAATCGGTGGTGGGGTAAACAAGTGACGTATTGAAAACTGCAGTAGTTCGCATAAAACCAATAATATTATCTTCAAACCAATGAGCACTATAGGGTAGATCGTTGGATGCGGCGCCTAAATAAGTGGCGTACAATCGTTGTCCT
The DNA here is from genome assembly GCA_038242935.1 of Flavobacteriales bacterium. Classification (GTDB taxonomy): domain Bacteria; phylum Bacteroidota; class Bacteroidia; order Flavobacteriales; family Flavobacteriaceae; genus Flavobacterium. The sequence goes on along the minus strand of JBBSRP010000122.1, from coordinate 822 downwards.
GTATCTGTAAAGCTCGTAAGAAAAACATCAGCAGCGCCACTAAAATTTTCTTGTGGGGAATTTGTAGACGCTAATCCTTCGCTGACTGCGAATCCTATTACATTAAGTGAGTTAGAATTGTCATCAGAAAACATTAGTCGTTGGCTTACGGAGGGAAATGCTATATTTGGAGGCGTCAAAAAAGTTCCCATTAGTCTTTCGCCGGCTGGATTAAAACGCATCATAAACCAAGACATAGCCGCAGTAGTATTAAAAACACCCTCTGTTCCAATATTATTTGCATTAATTGAACTACCAAGTGCATAGATATCACCTTTAAAAATTTTCAAATTATTTGGGCGTCTTGCATCATCTAAATGAATAGATCCTGTACCTCCTACATAAGTGCTCCACTCTCTTGTCGCGGTGGTAAGATCATATTTCGTTAGAGCTCCTACTTTGCCACCATAAAGATTGGGTTGTGAATAAGGCTGAAAAGCACCTGGAGAATAGTAGAAACCTTGAGTTTCGAGTGGGTAGTTTGGGAAATAGGTGTTATTTGAAAAAACATAAATTCCCGTTTCATTTACTGCAAGACCAAGATAACCAATTAAGCTCGCATCTGGATCTCCTATCAAATAAGATTCTCCTATTCCAGTAGACTCTTCCAAAATATGTAATTTTCCAACGGAAGTTAATGAACCTAGGGCAAAATCTATTTGCTGCTCAGTAACTGCATATAGTTTATTGTTATAATAGGCCAGTTGCGATATCAATTCTTCCGATTGGGTTAAATACTGTAAATTGCCTTGCAAATCAATATTACCGATATTAATTACAATT
>JBBSRP010000121.1:0-9202 GCA_038242935.1 Flavobacteriales bacterium | reverse complement strand
AACTAACGGTATCGAATTGAATCGTAAAGTTCTTGCAGATTTAGCAATGAATCACCCAGAAGCTTTTAAAGCTGTACTTAATAAAGTAAAATAAACGTTTGTAAAACAACATTTGGACTTACTTACTTCTAAAAACCATCTTTCGAGATGGTTTTTTTGCTTTAAACTTTTGCAGCGAAATGTAGAATCAGGAACAAAAAGGATCAGAACGAAATTTGGAATTTAATAAATAATCCCACCCAACCTGTAGAAACCACCCGCAGGAGGGGAAGGGAATAGAACCTTGCCCAATTTTTAGATTCCAAATCAAATACCTATATTTTTTTGTCAGATTTCTAATACCTTACTATATACCTAGATTTCTTTGCTACGAAGCTGCGGTATATATTGCCTCCCCGTTTTTAACTGGAGGATTATAATAATGATGGATTTTTTACTAAAAGCGCCTCAGGTGCGACATGTTTTTCAGGAGCTATTTCCAGCTGTACCTTTCAATCTTTTTCGCCATACTCCGTTTTTGCAAAGCAACAAAATGAGCTTCCTTCGGTCGCTATTTTGTAGCTGCAAAAAACTGTCGTCTGCCTAAAAAAGGATTTTCATTCCCATCTGGGCTACCGAGATTAGAATATTCAAGAAAATTATTATAGCCATAAAACAAAAAATCCCAACAACCGAAGCTATTGGGGTTCTATGTATATTTTTATAATCCTCTTTCTATTCGAAAACTTCCATTTTGCTACCATCATAACTTGCAAAAACCATAGTAGGATGCGAATCTTGATGAAATATATTTCCATCTTTGTCAATTGCTATCGCGCCTGCAAAACCATCATAAGGCCGCAATTCAGCAAAAGTCTTGTCAAAAGCTTCTTTCAATGTCATGCCGTCTGTGACTCTAGTAACAATTTTGGTGGCTGTTGCATTGCTTACTATATCTTCTCCTACTCCAGTAAGGCTTACTCCACAAAAAGAATTTGCGTAATTGCCTGCCACAGTTGCAGAGTCTGATATACGTCCTGGAACTTCAAAACCTTTCCCACCGGTAGAGGTGGCTACAGCAAGTTTCCCATCGCTGTCGATAGCTACACAACCAACTGTAGAAGTTTTAGATCTTTTAGACTTGCTTTCGTACTCGCCACGTCTTTCGGCAGTTTCGGTAGAATATTCGTCAAATCCATTCTCTCGTGCAAAGTGTATTGCGCCACTTTCTCCCAAGATACGATCTTCGGTGGACATCAATTTCTCCGCAACTTGAATAGGATTTTTTACTTTTTCAATATTTATCACACCACTCATCTTCTGAGTTTCCCCATCCATAAGTGCAGCGCTCATCCTGATTACTCCATCACTCTGAATCTGAGAGCCTAAACCTGCATTAAATAGTGCATCATCTTCCAATTGAGAAACAGCATATACTACTGTCTCCACTGCTGCATGTGTCTTCAAATATTCAAATGAACTTTTAGCTATTGCTTTAAGAGCTTCTTGCTTTGCAACTTTTGTTTCGTGATTTGTATTCGATTCCGAGAAAAAACCGCCGTGAATTATAATCTTCATAGTAAATTAATTTAATTCTCTAAATCTTCTGCTGTCAGTTCGAGGTTTTCAGCGTATTGAGAAGATTTAATAGTCATCTGATTCGTTTTAAGATCAAAAGTGTCGTTGATGCTTAGAACATGAATAATAAGATTACTTATGGATATAGGCTGTCCAAGTTCAACCTGAGTAAGATTTGTGTCTTTAATATCATGGCCATCTACAAGAATTACAAGTCCAGATCCGATAGCAGTCATCTCACGATTATTGGTAATCAGTAATCCCGTGTCTTCTCCTAATCCAATACCTAAAGTACGTGGGTTGCCAACTACAGACTGGAATAGCCGACCTATACGACCTCGTTGTACAAAGTGAGTGTCAATAACTACATCATCAATAAGTCCTAAACCACTGGTAATTTTGACTTCTCCTTTTAGTAGTGCTTCAGAGCTGCTACCTTGGTAAATCATATTATTAGAAGCTGCTGCGGCTCCTGCGGAAGTACCTGCGTATACAAATTCCTCGTTTCTATATTTCTCAAGAAGTAAATCATGAAATTTAGTTCCGCCCAAAATCGATGTCAGTCTCAGCTGATCTCCACCTGTAAAAATTACAACATCAGCTACTTTAAGACGCTCTAAAATATCTGGTGAAGAAGCCATTTCTCTTTTATCAAGAAACATGACTGCGGTATTTTTCGCACCGAGGTATTCCATTGCTTTAATGTATTCGGGGCCTATTTCTTTAGGAATTTTAGAGGCAGTAGTAATTACTTCAATTCTCGATTTCTCTTGATGTTTCGATTCTAAAATAATTCGACGTAATATTCCTGTTTCGAAAAAGTTCAGATTGTTCACTAGATTTTCATCTAAGTCAGTTTCTGCAAAGGTTCCTTTGTCTAACGCTCCACCTATAATTATTAATTTTCCCTTGATATTCATCCTATAAATTTATTAATAAAACTAGCAATTTCAATAACAAATGATAATTATATTGAAAAAAAGATTACTTATATTTAAATCGCTAAGCAACTTACAAAATTATGTTTTCAAAAATTTAAAAAAAAGTTTTAAAGTAAAAAAAATATAAGAATATATTTAAGTAAATTGCTTTTTCATTCGTTATATACGATAACGAAAGTGTTTCGGATTTATTCTGTTTAAACAGAAATCAAAACTTATACCAAATGCAACTTACTAAATAAAATTTAACTATCATCTATGAAAATATTAAAAATTCAGGTACTGAAAGGTCCTAACATTTGGAGTATAAAGAGAAGATTCCTCATTCAAATGCGTTTGGATTTGGAAGAAATCGAGCAGTTACCGACTAATAAGATTGAGGGATTTCGGGAGCGCATTGAACAACTCATGCCATCTCTTATAGAACATCGCTGTTCTGAGGGTTGCGATGGCGGTTTATTTATCCGGATTGAACTTGGTACTTGGATGGGACACGTTATCGAACATATAGCCCTGGAAATCCAGACCTTAGCTGGCATGGATACGGGATTTGGTAGAACACGTGAAACAAAAACTCCTGGTATTTACAATGTTGTTTTCAGTTATACTGAAGAAAATGTTGGAATATTTGCTGCAGAGTCGGCTGTGCGCATTGCGCAGGCGTTAGTGGACGGAGTAGAATATGATTTAGAATCTGATATACAGCAAATGCGTGAAATTCGCGAAAAAGTACGACTAGGTCCAAGTACAGGAAGCATAGTAGAAGAGGCTGTCGCTCGTGGAATTCCCTGGATACGTTTAGGCAATAATTCATTAGTGCAACTTGGATACGGAGTTCATCAAATGAGGTTTCAAGCAACGATCACTAGCAACACGAGTAGCATCGCTGTTGACATGGCATGTAATAAAGAACTTACAAAACGCATGTTAGAGAACTCTTCGATTCCAGTAGCCAGCGGAAGTATATGTGAAGAGGAAGAAGAATTGAAGGAAACTATCAATCGTATTTCCTATCCAATTGTAATAAAACCTCTGGATGGAAATCATGGAAAAGGTGCATCTATAAATATTACTAATTATAAAGATGCAGTTGCCGGATTACATTTTGCAAAAGAATACAGTTCTCGTGTAATTGTTGAAAAATTTATTACAGGATTTGATTTTAGAGTCCTCATAATTAATAATAAATTGGTGGCTGCTGCCAAAAGAGTCCCTGCACACGTGATGGGGAATGGTATTAATACCATTGCCGAACTTATTGAGGTAATTAATCAAGATCCACTTCGTGGTTATGGTCATGAAAATGTACTTACTCAAATCACAGTTGATAGAGACACAGAAGATTTATTAGAAAGATTAGAATATACCCTAGAAACTATTCCTAACAATGGCGAGACGGTTTCTCTAAAATCTACTGCAAACTTAAGCACCGGCGGCACATCTGTAGACGTGACAGATATGATGCACCCCGAGAATATTTTCCTTTGTGAGAGAATTTCAAAAGTTATTGGACTTGATGTTTGTGGAGTTGATATTATGGCAGAGAATCTTACGCAACCATTAAAAGAAAATGGCGGCGTAATACTTGAGGTAAACGCAGCTCCAGGATTTAGAATGCACTTGGCACCTACTGAAGGTTTGCCGCGCAACGTTGCCGCTCCAGTCGTAGACATGCTGTATCCGCCAGGAAAACCAAGTAGAATTCCAATAATTGCCGTTACAGGAACAAATGGAAAGACCACTACCACAAGATTGATCGCACATATCGTAAAAAATAATGGGTTTCAAGTAGGATTTACAACCTCGGACGGAATTTATATCCAGAATCACATGATGGAAAAAGGTGATACTACTGGACCATTGAGTGCCGAATACGTTTTAAAAGACCCAACAGTAGAGTTTGCCGTTTTAGAAACTGCTCGAGGCGGTATTTTACGCTCGGGGCTTGGATTTACAAAATGTGATATTGCAGTTGTAACCAATATTCAAGAAGATCATTTAGGCCTTAGCGATATTCATACCATCGAAGATCTTGCAAATGTAAAAATTACTGTTCCAGAAAGTGTCAAGAAAGGTGGATGGACTGTATTAAACGCTGATGATGAACAATGTCGCAAAATAGCAAGCCGTCTTACTTGTAAGATTGCCTACTTCAGTATGGACGAAGAAAATCCGCTGATAAAGAAAATGGCCAAAACTGGCGCGATCACCGCAGTATTTGAAAATGGATTTATCACAATCAAAAAAGGAGAATGGAAAATTCGTATTTGTAAAGTAACCAATGTGCCACTAACACTCGGTGGAAAAGCAAAATTTATGATTGCGAATGTTCTGGCAGGAACCCTCGCCTCTTATCTCTATGGTTTCAAAATTGAAGATATCGGACTAGCGCTTCAAACATTTATTCCTAGTGCAGCCCAAACACCAGGTCGTATGAATGTTTTTGAATTTAAAAGATTTAAAGTATTAATTGATTTTGCTCACAATCCATCAGGATATCAAGGCATTGCAGATTTCCTAGAAACTGTCGATTCACCTAGAAAAATTGGGATTATTGCTGGAGTAGGTGATAGACGTGACGAAGATATTCGCGACTGTGCAAGAATTGCGGCAACAATGTTTGATCACATTATTATCCGTCAGGAAAAGCATTTAAGAGGTCGTACTGATGTAGAAATTAACAATCTTCTTTTTGAAGGAATTAAAGACTCAGGTCGAAATGTAACTTACGAAATTATAGCTAAAGAAGTAGAAGCTATCAAGCATGCCATAAATATTGCTGATGAAGGTACTTATATAACTGCCTTAAGCGATGTTGTCAGCAATGCAATAGATATTGTTCAGAAATACCTGGAAAAAGAAAATGAATTAGGTACTATTTAAAAAGATTTGTTGCCATATCAAACATCTTAAGAGGATGCCAATAGAGAATTTTACTGCTCGTATTGGCATCCTTTTTTTTATATTTGCACAAATCAACATATTCAATCATGAACAAACACTTATTACTAGCTCTGAGTTTTTTTATTACTTGCGCCGTAGCAGGTCAGACAAAAACAATTTCGCTGGAAGATGCTGTAATGCAGCAAGGCAGAATGTTTAGAGCAGACAAGCTTTTGGGTTTTCAATGGATTCCTAAAACAAATAAATACTTCTATTTTGAAGATTCTGGCCGTAAATTAGTTTCAGCTTCTATAGATAATAGTCAGGCGAAAGAAGTTGTGACATTAGCCAACTTCAACAAAGCACTTGACATTAAGTTATTTTCTTTTTTCGGTATCGAATACAAAGATGAAGACACTATCATTATCAACAATGGCAATGCTGTTTATGAATATTCAGTTTCAAATAAAAATGGGAAAAAAGTTGCGACACTTCCTACTGATGCAGCAAATAGCGTCTATGATAAAAGCAAATCTCACATTGCATATACGCTAGAAAACAATCTATATCTTCTAACAAGTGCCGGAAAAACAATTGCAATTACAAACAATGAAAGCAAAGATATTGTCTCTGGTGATGTATATGCTCGCAGTGAATTCGGAATTACAAAAGGAATTTTCTGGTCGCCAAAATCATCTGCAATTGCGTTTTATCAGAAAGACGAGTCAGAAGTTGCAGATTATCCGCTTCTCGACATCAACGAAACTCCAGGAAAACTGATCAATTTAAAATATCCGATGACGGGACAAAAGAGTGAAAAACCACGTGTGGGAATTTACAATATTGCCAGCGGAAAGACAGTTTATATTTCTCCAACAGGAAAATCTGATGATTATCTTACCAATCTTACTTGGACTCCAGATGACAAATATGTACTGATCGCCGAAGTTAATCGTGGTCAAAATGATATGCACCTAAATCTTTACGATGCAGTTTCCGGCGCATTTGTTCGTACTCTTGTTCACGAGCAAGCAACTACTTGGGTTGAACCTGAGCACGATGCATTTTTTCCAAGCTCAACTTCTAACAACTTTGTATGGATGAGCGAAAAAGATGGTTTTGACAATCTTTACTACTACAATATCGAAGGTAAATTGCTTAAAAAACTGACTTCCAACAAATTTCCAGCTACTGGAATTATCGGTTCAGCAAACAACGAAATCTATTTCAATGCAACTGGTAGCAATGCAATGAACAATTTGGTATACAAAGTAAATCTAAAAGGAAAACAAACCTTAGTAACCAAAAATGAAGGAGTTCACACTTTTGCTGTCAGCGGTGACGAGAAACATTTCTTTGACGAATATTCAAATAGTACGACTCCGTCAAAATCTATTATGATGGACAGCAAAGGCAAAGAAACTGTCGTGATGACTAGCGATAATAAGTATAAGGACTACGTAATTGGAACTTCTGAAATTACAAAATTAAAGGCAAACGACGGTACGACTGATTTATACACCCGTATGATTAAGCCGAGTAACTTTGATCCTTCAAAAAAATATCCAGTTTTGGTTTACGTTTATGGAGGTCCTCACGCACAGATGAACACAAATACATACCTCAATGGCGCAAGTCTTTGGATGTATTGGATGGCCGAGCAGGGATATATTATTTTCACTTTGGACAACCGCGGATCTGCAAATAGAGGAAAGCATTTTGAAGAAGTAATTCACCGCAATTTGGGTCAAATTGAAATGGCAGATCAACTTACTGGAATTGAATACTTGAAAACTTTGCCTTATGTAGACGCTAATCGCTTGGCGGTTCACGGTTGGAGTTTTGGAGGTTTTATGGTAAATTCATTGATGCTTCAACATCCTGGAACTTTCAAAGTTGGTGTTGCCGGCGGTCCTGTGACTGACTGGAAATATTACGAAATCATGTATGGCGAGCGTTATATGGATACGCCTGACGAAAATCCAGAAGGTTTTGCAAAAGCTAGCAGTTTAAATTACGCAAAAAATCTTGAAGGCAAATTGTTGTTAATCCACGGTAGCATTGACGACGTCGTAGTTATGCAGCATAATTTATCACTTATCAAAAAGTTTGTAGAGGCAGAAAAACAAGTCGATTTCTTCGTATATCCTATGCACAAGCACAATGTCTTGGGCAAAGATCGAGTGCATTTAATGCGCAAAGTTTTAAATTATGTGATTGACAATAATAAATAGTTTCTTTTTTTTAAGGACGTATTTCCTGCTGTCCACTGTATCTTTCCTGCCCAAAAGAAGGGGCAGGAAAGGATGCCGTTCCCATCAGGCGTAAAAAAAAAACTACGGTGACATTGATGTTACCGTAGTTTTTTTTTGCTTTTAAGATGTTTTTGTTTCCAATTAAAATCCTCAATATAGATTTGAAATATTTAATTGAAAGGAATAATATCCTACGTTTTCTGTTTCTTCTTTTTAGCAGCAGGAAACAAAATATTGTTTAAAATTAATCTGTAGCCGGGAGAGTTTGGATGCAAGTCCAACAAAGTCGGCTCATCTCCTACTCTATGTTGATAATCTTCAGGATCGTGACCTCCGTAAAAAGTAAACATTCCTTTCCCTTTCTGTCCATGAATATATCGGGCTTCTCCATTAATTTGATTATCTCCTAATATTAAAATATTCGATTTGATCAAATCTCTATCAAAAGAAGTCGTTTGTCCCATAAATCCTTTAACCAATTGTGTATGATTCTGACATAGCATTGACGGCACTGGATCCCATTTTGCCGAAAATTCCATCAGACTAAAATAATCTTTATCCATCGGAATCTTTCTTTTCTCGGTCATATCAATATCCGAAAATTCATATTTCTCTGGACGCCTTTCAAGAATATAGTCTTTAAAAGCAAAAGTCTGTCGGTAATCTATTTTCGATTGATAGTTTGGTTCGCTAGGATCGCCGTCAAACATTGGTTCGCAAATATCAATATCCTCCGCCGAAAGTGCAATATCAAAACTGTCGGTTGCTGAGCACATTGCAAATAAGAATCCCCCGCCTACTACGAAATCGCGTATTTTTTTGGCAACAGCCAATTTCTCATCCGATACTTTATTATAACCCAGCGTCTCTGCCAATTCTTCGGCAGCACGTTTCTGTTCAATATACCAAGGCGCATGTCTGTAAGCACCAAAAAACTTTCCGTACTGCCCAGTAAAATCTTCATGATGCAAATGCAGCCAATCATAAAGTAATAATTGATCTGATAAAACTTCGGTATCGTAAATTTTAGTAAACGGAATTTCAGCATACGTCAGCACTAGCGTCACCGCATCATCCCATGGCATTTTGCCACTTGGAGTATAAACCGCAACTTTTGGAGCCTTCTCCAAAGCGACACTTTCCATGTTTTGAGAAGGACTTGCTATTTCATTCAGAATAGTTTGCGTCTGTCCGTCAGATAAAATTTCAAAGCTTACCCCTCGTATCTGGCACTCGCGTCGTATTTCGGCAGCATCACTTATTAGGAATGATCCACCACGATAATTTAGCAACCAATTCACTTTATATTGTTTATCAATTGCCCAATAGGTGATTCCATAAGCTTTAAGGTGATTTTGTTGAGTCGTATCGTCCATCGGCAGCAGCAAGAAAGAAGCTTTTGCTGTAATTGCGTATATTAAAAATACAAAAATCAGTAATCTGGTTTTAAACATATTAGAAAATATTTTAATTCAAAGGTACTGTAAATTATAAATTGAGACTTACTCAAAATGCGTTAAATATAATCAAAAGAATGTGGGAAAATCATCAATTTTTGTATACTTT
>JBBSRP010000120.1:0-9396 GCA_038242935.1 Flavobacteriales bacterium | reverse complement strand
TGATTCTTCAACCGAATGTAAAAGTTTGGTCGCCGCAAAACCCAACTGCTGAATTTTGCGTTGCAAGAGCCTCGCTGCAGGCTTCTCATCTTCGATAATTACAATATTCATACTTTATATTTTTAAAGTTACTGCAGATCAAAATTAGCTATTCCCACCTAGTAGTCTGCTTCTCATTCATAAATTTCTGAATTTTGCGCTCCTCCCATTTATTGCCTAAAAACAATGATCTTCCAAAAACATTTAGACCGTGGAACATCAATCCAATGCCCCAAAAGAAAGCCGTAGAAATTGTTGAAAAATGCCAAAATTGTTCGCCCTTATCCAAATTTATATACAATGAAATAATGATAAATGCATTTACAAAAATGTAAACTATCAAGTGCGTATAAAACCCCTTGATAGCTTTTACTTTCTTATGTGCTCTTGTAAATCTCGCTTGTTCTAGTGCTGATAAATTTTCCATAATTATGTATTTTTTATATTGATACCTTCATTCTCGATGAACTCTTTTAATTTTCTGTTTTCCCAATTTTTGCTTAGAAACGGAATTAGTTATAATGCGCCTATATCGTAAACTAATACGCCGCTTCCCCCAACAAAATAGACTAAACCAAAACCATTGAAAATCTGGAACTATAAAAATATTGATTGCAATAATTATTGATATACAAAAACAAAAACAACCCTAGGTTTATATAAAAACTTTTGATTTCACGCACTTTTCTCTGAGCCCAGTTATAGCGATAATCAACTTCTGAATATGGCGTTTCCATCTCTATTCCATTAAGTATTAGTATCTTTTTCCATCAACTCCTTGATCTTTTTCTCTTCCCAATCACGATTCAGAATTGGCATATAATTAAAAACTTTCATTGCGTGAATTGTCAAGCCAATTCCCCAACCTAAAAGTGGATAGAAGAACCATAAATGCTGCGGACTTGTTACAAGATTTAATATCATCAGTCCCGTATTTACAATAATGTAGGAAGTTAGATTTGAGTAGAATCCTTTGAGATCTTCAACTCTTTTTTGTGCTTTTAGATATTTACCGTCTGTAATGTTATTTGTATTTTCCATTACTGAAATTTGTTTGGTTAAAATTGGTAAGCTCACAGAAAAAGTACTTTTTGTCTCTTCTATCAATACTTTTCTGCTTGTGATAATTCCGTATCGATCAACTATATTTTGCAATCCGACACCTCTTCGATCTTGTAGAATTTCCTTTTTCTGCAAATCATTTTCGACAATTAGGTAATCACCCATATCTTTAATCCTAATATGTAAAGGTCTTTGTTCGCTAACAACATTGTGCTTGATCGTGTTTTCTAACAGCAATTGCAGCGATAGAGGTACAACTTTTCCATCTGGGTTTGAAATTAATTCTGGAACTTCAAAAATGAGACTGCTTTCAAATCGCATTTTTAGTAGATTCATGTATGTATTTGCGAAAGCTAATTCCTCGGTTACCGAAATTAATTCCTTGTCTTTCTGTTCCAAAACATACCGATATATCTTGGATAGGGAAGTGGTAAACCGTTGTGCATTCTGAGGATTCTCTTCTATGAGCGAACTCAAAACATTTAGACTATCAAACAAAAAGTGCGGATCGATTTGATTTTTTAAACTTTCAAACTGTGCCGAAGCTGTTCCAGCAATAATCTTCTGTTGTTTAATCTTCGTTTCTTGAACATTTTTATAGAAATAAGCTCCATAAAATGCTGTTGCTAGTGATGCCGCGACGATTGCGAAATTGCGAACTTCAACAAAGCTTATAACTGAAAACAAATCGTGGGCAGGCTGCTGACGAAGCACCGTTAAATCAAATAGTGCTAATAAAATAAATGTAACTACTGTAATCAGAACGCTGCCTACCACAGCGAAAAGCAATTTGTAGTTAGGTAACTGTTTCCAGATATAAACTTTCAACCCGAAGTCAAAATAATAGCGATTTACAATAGTCAATACAATTCCGAAAAGTAGACTTGTCAAGATCTTACTTATTAAATAGTCGCTAAAAACTAGGTTGGCACCCGAATACCACTGAAAACCTAAGACCCCAATAGTAAACAAAAGACTGAAACTCAGTCCCAATAAAATAGTATTTAGAAAGTAGGCAAAATTGGGTTGCATATTTGTGATTTTTTAAAGAAGCTATTTGAAAGATTACGCTTTTTATTATATGTCTCTTATTCAAATTTAATCTAAAATATTTTTGGATGTCAAATCTTGGTGAAAGTATTGAATTTGTTTTTTCGCTTTCGCTAAAATAATAGTTCACCGCTATTGACTTAGCACTCGATGGCTAAATATTTTTTTTAATTCCATATCTCGCATTTTTTAGTTTTTAAGATCGCTCTGATTTCTTTAACAAAAGTGCGCAACTTAAATAGAAGACAAAAAACCTTCTTACTCAACTGTCATTTTTGTTAGCTGACCTGTAATTTTAAAAAAAACTAAATCTGGTCGTACGTGAGTAGACGAAGCCCAGCACAGAATTGTAGGTATGGCACTTTGATCCTCAAATTCGAGTTTAAAAACATAAGAATTTATTTCCATAAAAGAAATTTATTCTTAGCATTGACGGAGAGAGAGTCTATTCTGAATAGCCCTTAAGCAAGGAACGGTAATTTTTAAGAATTTTACTTCGACTCACAAAACCTTTGAATTTTCGTTCTTGATTCAGTATTGGTAGATACCAAACATTTGCTTCATCAAACATTTTCACGACTTTCATTACGGAATCAGTTGGTGTAATAGTAAATGCGGGATTTATAGCTATTTCGCTTACGGTATGATCTGCTGGCGATTTTTCGTTGAGTAGAAATGGTCTTAAATGTTCTCTGGTAATAATTCCGAAAAATACATTTTCGCTATCCAAAACAGCGATGGTATTATTATCACTTTTTCTGAATTTCTGTAAAACATCTTCGACACTATCCGTAATTTTCACAACTATAGAATCATCCTCAAGACATTTGAAAAGTGAAATGTGGGATAAAATATTCTGATCCTGCCTTGTGGTAAAAATTTCTCCCTTGCTGGCCAAATTGCTAAAAGCGGGGTTTATAGGAGAGAAAAATTTATTGATAACAAACGAAATAACCGCTACAATCATTAGAGGAATAAACAAATCATATCCACCGCTACACTCTGCAATCAAGAAAATCGCAGTTAATGGCGCGTACAATGAACCAGCCATTACGCCTGTCATTCCGACTAGCATCAGATTGGTAAGAGGAACGTCTTGAAAGCCAAGCACAATTAAAATATATCCAAACAAATATCCCAATAATCCACCTGCTACAAGAGAAGGAGCAAAAGTACCACCAGTTCCTCCAGAGCTTAAAGTGATGCTTGTAGCAAATGCCTTTAATAAAATTGCCAGTGTGAGAAAAGTAATAAAAACCCATTTTGAAGGCTCTAAATAAGAAAACAAACTCCCTTGAATTAAGGTTTCGATGTTTCCAGTATTCAGGATTTTAATATTAGTGTAGCCTTCCCCAAAAAGTGGCGGAAAAAGAATACACAGTAAGGAAAGAATGGAACCACCAATAACTGCCTTAAGCAAATACCTGTTTTTGAAGTTATTCTTGTTAAAGAAATGATGTGTCTTTTGAACAATCACATTAAAATATCGCGCATAAAATCCAGTGAAAACTCCTAAACCTATATAAAATAAAATGTTGAGATGATTAAAAGTTGCTCTTGCAGGCATATAAAACAGAACATTTTCGTCCAAAATAATCTTTGATAATAAACTGCCACAGATCGCAGCAATAACCAACGGGATAAAGTCGGTAAATACCAGTCCAACCAAAATTATTTCGAATGCAAACATCACTGCTGCGATTGGCGCATTAAAGGCTGCTGCTATACCGCCTGCAGCACCGGCAGCGAGTAGAAGAGTTTTTTCTTTAAAACCCAGTCGGTAACGTTGTCCATAATTCGATCCTACTGCAGCACCGGTTATCGCAATTGGAGTTTCTAAACCCGCAGAACCGCCGAAACCTATTGTTACGGCACTTTGCAAAATTAAAGAATACATCTTGGTCGACTTGATATTACTATCGCTTTTGGAAATCGATCGTAGCACATAAGACATTTCTTGATTCTTGTCGCCATTAAATATGAATCGGACAATCAAAGCTGTAAACACGATTCCGAGTAGAGGAGAAATTCCGTAGATGATAAACCGCTCATTAAAAGGAATGTCATTGCTTATAAAGTGCTGGATTTTGTGAACAAATACTTTCAGGATGACTCCAGCAACACCGGCGCTTAAACCTACCAAAATACCTGACAAAATAAGAAATTGCGATCTTGTCAATTTACTACTTACCCAGATCAGAAATTTTTCGATAAAATTAAATTTCTTAAAAGGATAATTAATAAATTCTTTGTTGAATCGAAGAAAGTTTTCGTACAACTTTTTGATTTCCTTGAGCATTAATAACAGTTTCTGAAGATTTATAATGTGCTTAACTTCGTCGAATCAAGATTATTTATATAAGTAAAAACACGAAAAATTTTGGCAAAACAAAAATACAAAAAACTAGGTCTTTCAGTACTCTATAAAACGGATTTATCGCAATTTCATTCAATAAAATATTATCTCAAGGAATTTATAATCTGGACACTGATCAAGATTTTGAACTAGTTTTAATGCACACGATGATTTGAACTTAAGTTAAAAGAAAACGAGTACTTCAAATTTTTTAGATATTCGTCGAAAAATCTAAAACGTAGAATAGTTGCGCAAGTATTAGTTATGTTGTATTTTTTACATTGTAAATAAAATTAAAGTATATCTAATATGAAAGCCTACGTAAGAATAGAAAAGGAGAACCAAAAAATAGAAATGATGGATATGCCTATTCCTGAAGTTGGAAATGCAGAAGTGTTGATTAAGGTTGAAGCTTTTGGAGTAGGAATTCACGATAGGTACTTTGTTTCACCTGACGTAAAATTCCCATATATAATAGGAAGTGAAGGTGCCGGAATAATAAAGGAAATTGGAAAAAGAGTTACCAAATTGCAAGTAGGAGCTCGAGTATCTTTTAGCACCGTTTTTCAACCCAAAGGTGGAAGTTGGGCAGAATTTTGTGTTGTAGCTGAAAATACAATTTATACGCTGCCAGAAAACATCACATATTCAGCAGGTGCAGCAATTCCAGTGGCCGGGAAAACGTGTCTCGAGTGTATGCGCGAGCTCAATTTGAAAAGTGGTGACACATTATTTATTGCGGGAGCTTCTGGAGCAATAGGTAGTTTGATTATTCAGATGGCTGTAGCAGAGGGAATTATTGTAGCTGCATCGGCATCGAAGAAAAACCATCAGTATATGAAAGATCTTGGAGCTACAAAGACTGTAGATTATCACGATAATGATTGGATTGATCAAATTGTTGAATGGTCAGTCGACGGAGTATCAGCAGCACTTGCAATACAACCGGGCACTGGACAGGATAGTTTAAAACTTGTAAAGAACGGTGGAAAAGTAATTACTGTGTCTGGCTATAACGAAACCATTACGTCTGAACGCGAGATTACAATTCGACAGATACAACATAATATTAATACAAATCAGAAGATGATAGAATTAATTAAAAATATATCCGAAGAGAATATTAAAATAATTATTGAAAAAGAATAAAATTTTGATCAAGCTTTAGATGCACTAGAAAAAACTGAAAGTAGGCATGCACAAGGAAAAGTGATAGTAAATTTGAAGAAGTAGCTAATAGAACAAAAGTCACAACAGAACAACTTCAAAATATGAAATTTTATTTAGTCTCTCACGTTTGCGCGTTCATCAAAAATGCCTAAAAAATTATGAGTAGATAAAGTAGCAATTTGCTGCAGAAGGTTCATTTCTAAAAAAATGGATTAGAAAATTTATACATTATAAAATTCCAATCCATTGTTATTAACGCTTCGACAAAGCTTAGATTACTCTTCGTCTACACCAAAGCGCACCGTTCCATTTTGTGTAATCCAAAAGCCAACGTGACATCCTTCAATAGCAGATTCGTCTCTGAGTAATCCTCCAAGCCTCACTTCATAGCCTTGTTTATCAAACAGCTCTGGTGTTTCGTCCGAGATGTATTTCACACAATAACCTTCTGGGGTATAAAGTTCTGCCTTAATCTCGAAAGAATCTCCATCTTCTCTTGTAATTTCAAATAGTGTTTTACCGTCAAGACTACAAGTTGTTTTGTTGTCATCGCATACAAGCTCTAAATCAGAAATATCAGCTTCATCGCTTTTGATCAAACTACTACCTTTGGCTGTAGCCAAATAATTTCCTTCCGCATCAAAAATGGGAATTTGGGTAGTATATCCAAATCCAGGTTCGTTGATAATTTCAATTAAATTAAGATGATCATATCTCAAAATTACTGGAACATCTATAAATGTATTGGATCCCATCGTAACCCTTGGCCAATTGATGAAGAGGAGTGTATCTGAATTCATTATTCTATATATTAAATTGTGTTATAGTAAATTTTTGTGGTGTAATGCAAATCTAAAAGTAGCATTGTTGCTAAGATACAATATTTTTTAACTTCTATCTATGGCTTTTTAGCAGATTTAATTAAAATTTAATCTTCAATTCTTACCAGCATAATGTCAAAACTGCATCTTAGCAACAGCCCTTACTCCAAAATATTCATTTGAGAAATTATTAAATCTAAATTACCAAAGGCACCTAAATAACTATAAACGACTTATATAACTACCGTACAAATCCTTAAATTGAAGCTTCTGATCTACTCGTTCTTTGCTGAGTTTATTATATTCGACTAGTCCCCAAAGAATAAATTCTTTCAAGAAATAACGGTCTTCTGCAATACCATCAGGCTGATACGTATTGATCAAATCATCAAGCGGAGTTATTGAATCCAACTGACTTTTGTATTCCTCATCACTTAAATCATCGTATAATTCAAAATTAGTTTCCGAGAAAAACCATTCTAAAATCTTGGCATAAGGCGATTTTTCGGTATTGCGTTCTAGTTTTTCAATTTCTGGAAAATAGCCTGGAAATAAAGTATGAATCGCGTCATTCAATAAATGTTGCGCAACTTCAGCAGCACCTTCTTGTTCGCCTTCATAAACTAATTCCACTTTACCAGTAATCGCCGGAATAATTCCCATAAAGTCCGATAATCTCACCGTAGTTTTTTCTTCTCCTAATATCAAAGCACGTCTTTCGGCAGTACTCATTAAGTTTTCGAAAGCTGTGATGCTCATTCTCGCACTCACGCCACTTTTGCTATCTACAAATTCACTGTCACGAGCTTCAAAACTTATCTGCTCTAACAAATCACTTGCAAGCGAAGGCACGTAAACGGCATCTGTTTGTTCTTTTTTCAATTTCGATTCCTGCGTAGTGATATGTCTTGCAACCGCAATCGTTTCTGGATAATGCGTCAAGATCTGAGATCCAATTCTATCCTTTAGCGGAGTTACAATACTCCCTCTATTAGTATAATCTTCTGGATTTGCGGTAAATACAAACTGCATATCAAGTGGCATTCTCAATTTGAAGCCTCTAATCTGAATATCTCCTTCTTGAAGAATATTAAATAACGCTACCTGAATTCTTGCTTGCAAATCGGGCAGTTCGTTGATAACAAAAATACATCTGTTGGCCCGCGGAATCATTCCGAAATGTATTACGCGGTCATCTGCGTAAGACAATTTTAGGTTTGCAGCTTTAATTGGATCAACATCTCCAATAAGATCGGCAACGGTCACATCTGGTGTTGATAGTTTCTCGGAGAAACGTTCGCTTCTGTGTAACCATTCAATAGGAGTTTCGTCTCCTTTTTCTGCAAGTAAGTTGGTAGCAAATCTAGAAATAGGGTGGAAGGGATCGTCATTAATTTCTGATCCAGTTACAAACGGAATATATTCGTCAAGTAGCTCGACCATCTTGCGTGCAAGTCTCGTTTTTGCTTGGCCCCTAAGTCCTAATAAGTTAATATTATGTCTTGACAAAATCGCTCGTTCCAATTCTGGAATTACTGTATTTTCAAAACCGTAAATTCCTTCAAAAACTGCTTGACCTGATTTTATTCTGTTTCGTAAATTATCACGTAATTCGTCTTTTATACTTTTAGAAATATATCCTGAATTCTTTAATTCGCCGAAAGTTTTTATATCTTCTGTTTTCATATTATTTTTTAAAAAATAGTAGTATGTAATTATTATATTGGTAGTTGTATTACTTTACTTAAAGTAGTATTGCAGAATCGAAAATTACTTTACGCGCTTTTTTCTGTTGGTTTCATAATCTTCAAAAATCATTTCTCCCAATCCTTTGAGACCTGTGTAAAAAGCTTTTCCTTGATTTGTTTCGGTAAATTTATTCACGAATTTCTGCAAATAAGGATCATCAGCAATCATAAATGTTGTGATCGGAATATGCAGTTTTCGAGCTTGTGCCGCTTGATTATAACATTGCTCCGTAATGTACTCGTCAAGACCGTTGCTATTCATATAATAGGTGCCATCTTTTTCACGAACGCAACTCGGTTTCCCGTCTGTAATCATAAAAATTTGCTTGTTTGTATTCCGTTTTCGTCTTAACATATCCATCGCCAACTGAAGTCCAGCAACCGTATTTGTGTGATATGGTCCAACATTTAAATAAGGTAAATCTTTGATTGCAATAGGCCAAGCATCGTTTCCAAAAACTAGAATTTCAAGAGTGTCTTTTGGATATCGAGTGGTAATTAATTCGGCAAGAGCCATCGCAACTTTCTTCGCAGGCGTGATTCGGTCTTCGCCATATAATATCATACTATGACTGATATCAATCATCAAAACCGTACTCATTTGCGATTTGTACTGAGCATCTTCCACCACCAAATCATCTTCTGTCAACTTAAATTCGCCGATTCCGTGGTTTACTTGTGCGTTGCGAAGACTTTCGGTAAGCGAAATACTCTCGTAATTATCGCCAAAATGATAGCTTCGGAATTCTCCCGTTTGCTCATCTCCAGCCCCCGAATGCTTGGTTTTGTGATTTCCACCACCTGATTTTTTCAGAGCTCCAAAAATCTGATCCAAAGCTGCTTGTCTTATTGCACGTTCAGTTTTCGAAGTAATTTTTATTCCCGATCCACCTTCGCCATCAATTTCCTCTCGGATATATCCTTTCTTTTTCAAATCTTCGATAAAATCATCGATTGTATATTCAACTGTTGTCAGCTTATATTCCTCATCCAACTGTCGCAACCAATCAATCGCTTCGTCAAAATCGCCCGAAGTGTGGACGATAAGTTCCTTAAAAATTTCGAATAATTTATCAAAAGGGGATTGAAATGGTGCCTCGTACTGCTTAAAGAAAAATCCTTTTTTATAACTTTTTTAGATCGGAAGAGC
>JBBSRP010000119.1:0-9483 GCA_038242935.1 Flavobacteriales bacterium | reverse complement strand
ACTACAATAAAATAATGCTATAATAAATAGTAGAATCTGCTTCATTTGGGCGGAAATATTTTTTGCAGCAAAAGTATTATATTATTGTTCAATTTTGAAATTCTGTAGATGAATAATTAATGTATCGTTTTTAATAAATAGGGTATCTTTTCTTGTGGTGAGGTTTGAATATCTGAGAAAATGCAGGTTAAATTAAAAAAATCTGAGATCTGGAATATATTTCAGATCATGGAGATTGTGGCAAATATGGAAGGTGACTTTTTCAGTTAGTTGCGAGAGTAATTATTTTAATATCTTTTGTACTATATTTTCATTTTGGCAAAATAATAATTAATCTTGTGAAACGCGAAGGACGTTTTAATTTCCAATTTCTTACATAAGAAATACGATTTAAACATATAACAATCCCAAAATCCCACAAAAAATTATACGAATGGTGTAAATGTAAATATGATTTGGAATAATACCTTTATGGTTATTAATTTAAAAAATATTTTTTTTCTAAAAACATAAAACTATGAAAAATCCAAACCAATCAATTGGCGATGACCAAAACGCAGAAGAATTAAGATTTAGCAATCAATCTGACGATGATCGCAAAGATGACGAGAAAGATCGAGAAAAGCTTGAGGAAGAGCTTGAGGAACAGAGTAGTGACTGGGGTGATGTAGATCCCGAAGGTGGAGAAGCTCCAACAGCGCCCGGAAGTGCTGTTTAGAAATTTAACAAAATAAGCTGCTGAAAGGTGGCTTTTTTTTTTGGAGATAGAAGAATTTAAATGGTCTTAGTGATATTTAGTTTCTAGCCCTGATTGCAGCGGCATCCTTTCTTGTACTGCTGCGATAGCTGCAGTCCAAGAAAGATATAGCGGAAAGCGGGATAAAGCTCCAAAAAGAAAATGCAAAGTTAAAAGCTGACTGTCAAAAAAATGAAAATAGTATGAAAGCGTTTGCTACAGAAATAAAATCTAAAAAGTAAATTGAGAAACTACAACTTTTATTTTACCGCTATTTATAGAAATTTTTGTAATATTAATTTGTAGCTTGCGTAACAATTGCTGCTAATTTATCTGATTGATAATTAACGATTTACGCTCACTACAACGTCTAAAATAGCTCTAACGAAAGTGGAAATATAACTTTCAGATCCACAATGGGACACAATTATCACCAAAAACAATTTTATGTTTAAAACTACCTTGAGTAAGGGAATTTTTGTACCAAGTATGGTATTTATATTTCTGGTGTCTATCACATCGGTGATTTATCCCGAAATGGCTGACCAAATATTAAACCTTATTAAAAACTTCATATTTGTAAATCTTAACTGGGTTTATGTTTGGTCAGTGACTTCATTTGTGATATTTCTGATTTATCTGTTGTTTAGCAAATACGGAAGTATTCGTCTTGGAGATAATGACAGTCGGCCAGAACACAGTTTTTTCTCGTGGGTAGCGATGTTGTTTTCGGCGGGAATGGGAATTGGATTGATGTATTTTGGAGTTGCCGAACCGATGCAACATTACTCTTCTGAAGTCTTTGGTCTGACGCAATATGTAAATAAAGCCAAAAATGCGCAGCTTTACACTTTTTTTCATTGGGGAATTCACGCGTGGGCAATCTATGGACTTGTTGGACTTTCGTTATCTTATTTTGCCTATCGCTTTAAACTTCCGCTGTCATTGCGGAGCTGTTTTTATCCATTGCTAAAGGAGAAAACCAATGGAAGTTGGGGAAATGTCATTGATGTTTTTGCTTTGTGTAGTACGTTTTTTGGAATCACAACCACCCTTGGTTTTGGAGTCGTGCAGATAAATTCTGGACTGCAGATATTGGGTATTGTTCCAAACACCAGTTTTATGTACCAATTAATGATTGTGGTGGTTTTAGTTTCGCTTGCAATCACATCGGCACTTACAGGTGTAGACAAAGGAATCAAATTCTTGAGCAACGTCAACGTCATTATGGTTTTCTGCTTGTTGTTATTTGTTCTTTCTTTAGGGCCATCGGTTTTCTTGATAGGTAGTTTTACAGAAGGCTTGGGGAATTATATCAATAACTTTTTCAACCTAACTTTTGGCACGCACGTTTATGAGCCAGAGACGCTGCCGTGGTTTTACGATTGGACGATTTTGTACTGGGCTTGGTGGATTTCGTGGTCGCCTTACGTGGGACTTTTTATTGCCAAAATTTCCAAAGGAAGAACGATTAGAGAATTCATCGTTGCGGTATTACTGATTCCGTCGCTATTCAATTTTATTTGGATGACTGTTTTTGGAAATTCTGCTATTTGGTTTGATATGAATATTGGTCAAGGAGCTCTTACTGCAGTTTCGGGCAATCCTGATGCTTTGATGTTTGAATTTCTAGAATACCTGCCCTTCTCAAACATTGCTAGTTTTATGACGATTCTTATTGTCATTATATTCTTCGTAACCTCTGCAGATTCGGGGATTTTTGTAATGAATAGCATTGCCACAAAAAACGCAGAAAAATCTCCAAAATGGCAAATTATTCTCTGGGGAGCATTGCTAGCGATTTTGTCATTACTACTCCTTAATGCTGGTGGATTGAAAGCCTTGCAAAGTATGACTTTGATTACCGCCTTGCCATTTGCAATTATAATGATTCTTTTTATCGTGAGTTTGCTCAAAGGTCTTGCCATCGATCAATCGTATTACGACCGTACCTTTTCAAAAACTACTATTCCTTGGTCTGGACGATTGTGGAAGGATCGCTTAAAGCAAATCGTAGCTTCAAAAGATCGTGCCTCTGTAGACGTTTTCGTGAACACCGTTGTGAAAGAAGCCTTTACGGAATTACAGTCTGAATTTGCCAGAAACGGAATCGAAGCCAATATCAACTCCGCCGAAAATCCATCGAAAATTGAACTTGAAATCAAATATGATGTTATAAATAACTTCATCTATGGTGTCGAAACCACTTCCAAGAAAGTTTCTAATTTTCTAGTTGACGAAGACAATCTTCCCGATATTGGCACCAAAGGAACATTCTTTCCAAAAGCATATTTTGGCGATACTCGTGAGAGCTACGACATCCAATATTTCACCAAAAACGAATTAATTTCTGATGTATTGAAGCATTACGACAGATTTTTGGATATTGTGTCTGAGGAGAGTAATGAGATGTTTATTAGTAGTGATAGTAATGAGAAGATGGAATGATATTGATGTGGGATTAAAATAACAAAACCTCCAGAGTTGATGACTTTGGAGGTTTTTATTATTATCGAATAGTTATTTATCCCACTGACATTTTAGCCGATTCTTTCCATAGATAATTAGGCATTGGTTCATGTAATTCCCATTTGATACTCATCGGTTTTGATCCTTCATGATTTATGAAATCAGCTTCACCAATGAAAACATATCCCATCGTATTGTTAAATTGATTTTTCGACTGTTCTCTGACGAATAATAAAATTCTTTTTCCGAGTTCTTGATGATTTATGTATGTCAAACCTTTTCCTAAATCCTCTCTTGTTTGGTTCTGTGACTGCCAATGAAATAAAATCTCACTGATTGCATAATCATCATACATTGTTGTCGGAGAATAATCTTCTTCTGATTTTAATAAATCAATAAAAAGCAATTCTGAGTTAATGTTTTCAATGAAAGCAACACCTTCTCTATTAGATGATTTTCTATCGAAACTACTATCTCCAAACGCAGCCAAAATCTGATCTCTGGTATATCGAGCATGTACTTTTAAGGGCTGATGATATGCAAGCTTGATGTCAATTTCCTTAAAATCAACTCTATCAGATAGTAATTCTAAAACTTCAATTATTTCTTTAACTAAAACTTTATTTTCTCCAATCTGAATTATACTTTCTTCCAAAGAATTAAACCCAGCAGCACTTTGCCAAACATCATAATGAAGCATTAGTAACATAGTTAATTCATTTTCGGAATAATCTTTTAGTTTTATTTTAAAATCTTTCTTTGCTAGCTTTAAGATGAAATTAAAGTAACTGGTTGAGTTCGTTGAAAGCCACTTTTTATTTATAGCTGAATAAATTTGTTTTTCATTGAGATTATCAAAGTCTTCAATAACTCCCGCTTTTTGACACAGTCTTGACCAATTATCTTTTTTATAAATCGCCTCTAACGGAATATGGTTTAAATCTATGAAGTTTTGCAGCGTTAAGGGAAGATTTGTTTGATGCTGAAAATTTCTAATTTTTGTGATAAGCTGATTGATATTGAATGAAGTAGCCTTTTTAATATTTTCCAGAATAGTTTCTTTTGTTCTTTTCTCCAATACAATAGAACATCCTAAAGGTAAATGAGGGAAATCTGCTTCAATCTCTTTTTGAACTGAAGTAGTTGTTTTTCCTATTAAAGCTCTGAACTTGCTTTCAAAATCATATTCAGGTCTTGAGTTACCAACAAAATCTAGAACTGTCAGGCAATCTTTCCCTTCTGATAAACGCAATCCACGTCCTAATTGTTGAAGAAAAACCGTTAAACTTTCTGTAGGACGAAGAAATAAAACGGTGTCAATTTCTGGAATATCTACACCTTCATTAAAAATGTCGACAACAAATAAATAATTAAACTCTTTGTTCCTGAATTGATTGCGAATCAACTCTCTTTCACTTGAATTTTTACTTGATAGAAAAGCAGCTTTAATGCCAGCAAGATTGAATTTTTCCGCCATGAAAGTAGCATGCTCAATCGTTACGCAAAAACCGATTGCTCTAACATCATGTATGTCATTGGTGTATTTTTGAAGTTGATTAATTATTTCTCCAACACGAACATTATTCTTTGTGTAAATACTTGTCAATTCACTGGCAACATACCTTCCTTTTTCCCATTTTACGTTACTTAAATCAATACTATCTGTGATTCCAAAATATTGAAAAGGAGAAAGCAACTTTTTATTCAATGCCTCGGGTAGTCTTATTTCTGCAGCTATTCGATCGCAAAAATCTTCAAGAATGTTTTCCCCGTCCATTCTTTCCGGAGTTGCTGTTAAGCCTAATAAAACCTTTGGTTTAAAATAGTTGAGAATCGGTCTGTACGATGAAGCTGAGATATGGTGAACTTCATCAATGATTATAAAATCATAGTATTCTGAAGATAAATTTAAATCCTTTATTCGGTTGTTTAAACTTTGAACCGAAGCAAAAATATACTCATTGTTCGATGGTTCTAATCCGTCAACCATCAATTCTCCAAAATTATTATCCTTTAAAACACCTTGAAAGGTAGCTTTTGCTTGTTGCAATATTTCTTTCCGATGTGCTACAAAAAGAAACCTAGAAGATTTGTTCTTATCTCTAAAGCTCTTATAATCAAATGCTGAAATAACAGTTTTACCAGTTCCTGTTGCTGCAACTAATAAATTTTTATATCGGTTGTGAATTGTTCGTTCAACTTCTAACTTCTCTAATATCTCCTTTTGATAAGGATATGGTTTTATATCAAAGAAAGTTGTAGGTGCAGAATATTCTTTGGAGAACTTACCTTCTTTTAACGCGACAATTAATCTTTGAGAATGATTCTCTGTATTAAATAATTCAAAATCTAAATCTTGCCAATAGGCTTCAAATGTTTTTCTAAATTTATCAATTATATGTCCTACTTCCTTGGTGGTAATTTTTAAATTCCATTCCAAACCATCTGTTAAAGCAGAACGAGAAAAATTAGAAGAACCAATGTATCCCGTGTGAAAACCAGTATTTCTTTCAAATAAATAAGCTTTGGCATGCAGTCTTTCATTTCGTGTGTTGTATGATACTTTCACTTGCGTATTCTCCAAAGATGCAAGAAATTCAACTGCTTTTGAGTCTGTTGCTCCAACATAGGTGGTTGTGATTACTCTTAATTTTCCCCCACGACTAGTAAATTCTCTTAATTCTTTTTCTAAGATTCGAATTCCTTGCCACTTGATAAAAGAAACTAAAAGATCTACTCTATCTGAAGAGAGAATTTCTTTTCTTAATTCACTCTCAAGAGTTGTCCAAGAATTTCCACCTGTAAAGAGTTCACTGTGAATTAATCTAGTGAATGGAGTTATTTCTTTAAGTCGTAAATCTAAATCTGTGAAATGATTATCAACTTTTGTAAAAACCGCCTTTAATATTTTACCTTCTATTTGGATTAAATCATCTTCAAAATCTTCTTTTTTAAGTTCTTCTTTTAAAAATAGAATTATTTTATTAGCGATATCAATCTGTTTATCTATAACATCATCTCCTTTTACTAAACTCAGTGCATGTTTTAAAGTACCAGAAATATGTTGAGATAATAATTGAGCGGCTTCGGCTTTGTCAATAGAAGTAGTTTTAACTTGAAAATTATCTTTATCTAATTCACCAAGTTTAAAACTTACTAATTTAGTTACTAGTTCCTCATATATTCCTTGATTCATATTTTTTCTTTTAAAAATTCTTCGACAATAGGTAAATCAGCTTCAGCCCAATCCAAACTTATCAATTCAGCAGGATCTAATAATTTGTAACTTTTATGCTCAGTTAGGAAAATATTTCCTGCGGTGTGACGTGCGATAAATGGGATTAAATTAATTTTGAAGCCACCATAATCGTGGATATTATTGGATAGCTTTTTTATTGTATCAATTTCAATATTAATCTCTTCTTTTATTTCTCTTTTGATACAAGTTTCTTCGTTTTCTCCAAGTTCTATCTTACCACCTGGAAATTCCCATTTTAAAGGTAGTTTCATTTTTTCGCTCCTTTGCGTAACGAGAATTTTGGAGCCAAAATAGATTATTGCGCAAGTAACGTGGATCATCGATTGTTATATTAATAGAAATTTCTTGTAAGTCTTAAAGGCTTGCATTTTTATTGAGTTTTATAAAAGCCTCTTTCACCAAATCTATTAAATATTTAATTATAAATCTTCGTTAATGGTAGAGTTTGAGTGCATTTCTGCAATGATTTGATTGCACTTATGGTTGGACACAGAGTTAATAACCATAATTGATCTTTAAAGCTCCCAATTATCTTCGGCTGTTAATGTCGCACTGCAAAAATTTGAAGAGAAATTTTCGAAAGAGTAGTAATTGTCGGATCTAAAGATATTTTGATTAATAATTTTTGTACTAAATATCATCGATTACCCATTTAGTTATTCACGTTTTTTATTCTTTTTGCTGGTGGCAGGAAGTTTTCGCCTGTTACGACACTTTTGCCTGTTTATCTTGTAGCTCTAGTCTAGCATTCTTCGCAATTGATCCGCCTTTTTGCCAGCACTAGCATTTTCAGTAACGCCAATTGCTTGATTGTTTTCGATAATTTGTCTGGTAGAAAGTTCAGCGAGATCTGTAAATATCAGTTCGGTTTTACTCATATGATCACGCAAGTTTTGCGATTTTAGTTCTTTAACTTCTTTGTGCTTTTTTATAGATAGGCTAGTCCATTCCTGATGAATAATATTTGTAAGTAAAGCAAAATCCTTTTTCTCTTCAACTCCAGCTCCCTTCCAATAGTCTGTTAACTTATTGCGAGTTTCTTGCTCCGTCATGAGCTGCTGAATCCATTTTTCGCTTTGTCCGTGTTGTTGCCAGTTTTCTCTTGCCCCATCAATACTTTGCGCTGGGTCTTGTATTTCTTTTATTCGCTCATAACCTACTTTTGCGAGCCATTGCTTGAAAGGCTCGGCTTTTGGAGAAGGTACCGATTGTATAATTCTTAACAAAGATTAAGTATTAACTATATCTGTAACTCTCATTTTTCCGTCTACCGATGGAATTGAATTGTCGACAAATTGTCGACAGTTCAATTCCATCGGTAGATTTTGCTCGTTTTTTCATTTTAAACCAGTAATCACGAGGATTATCGCTTTCCGTTAGTACAGCTATTACATCAATAATTGAAAAATACCATTGTTCCTCTATATCGTTCCAATGAGTTCTAATTTCTTTGCTTTCAAATAACTTGATATTGTTCATAACATCTTATTTTAGTTCTATCAAAATTGGTAAGCAGTTTAATATTTAAAATATTAGGTTCCTGTAAATTTCTATGGACAAGTGAAAAATGAGTACAGTTTCATCTTTACTTCTAGAATAAATATACAGAGAAATAATTCCAATCAACGCCAAAATTCCATAGTCCTAATGGGAGCGGCATCCTTTCTTGTACTGCTGCGGATAGCTGCAGTACAAGAAAGATACAGTGGACAGCAGGACCCGAGCAGCGCGAACGGGCGAAGCAAATAGCTCCAAAAAAAAATTAGTATCAATCCTTAAATTCGAAATTCACAAAATCTTTAAATCTATCAATTTTTCAATTCCTCTATTTCCCGATACAATATCTAATTTTCCTTTATTTATAAGGGTTTGGTACGGTGGAGGTGTACAAAAGAAGTACTATTTTAGTTAGAATTACTATTATTTGAGAGAGTAAAAAAAATTATAACTTTTTGAATTTCAGAATAACTTCTTCAAAATCCTCCTTTATAAACTCCCAGTATTTGCCTTTAAAACAAATAGGATTAAAATCTTCATCAGCTTGTTCAAAGGACGTTAAGTTTTGGATTATCAAATCTTTGTCATGTGAATAAGGATATCTTTGCTTATGTAATGCTAACATTTGGATGATATCATAAGATTGAAGTAAATCATGTAAATCCCAAAAGTCTTTTTTTCTTCCTCCTCGTTGTACAACATCGATTTTCATGGCAATAATTTCTGCAATAGTTGCCATTCTGATACCATCGATTTCGATATAGGGCTGAATATAATTATCAGTATAATACAGATCAAGCTTTATTGTATTTTCTGTATTCTCTCCGATAATATAAGACTTCCCCATTGCTGGAATTATATCTAAAAAATCGACATAATTAAAATTTTCTTTTAGATAGTTTTCAATTTTACTAAAATCTAATGATCCATATTCTATGTCAGTAAATAGATCAATATCGATAGACTCTCTATGGCCTATTTGTAAACTCAATGCTGTACCTCCAACAAGTCTAAAATTATTGAAGACGTCAGATTTCATTAATTGTAACAAACTATTTTTCAATAAATCGTTGACGGTACTATAATGTAGCATTATATGTTTTCTTTATTTTTGTAAATAATGTATGGCTTCCTACTGGATTTTGCAAGTGCAGCTTTAATTTTAGCGCTTTTATAGAAGCGTTTAATTTCTTCCTTTTCGATCTCATTTCCACGTTCAAATATCCTGTTAATAACGGCAACACATTGACTTTGCCAGTCAATTTTAGAAATATCAGTATCCCAAAATAAAGATTTCCTGAAAAGAGTCAAGTCGGGAGTATTTTGTTTTGCTTTACTTTTTTCTTCCTTAATATCAAAATAGGTTTGTAGTAAAGCAAGAGAACCTTCTTCTAAATCTAATTTTTCTTCAATTTTCAAAGCAAGTGCTATATTGAGTTTTCTTCTACCTTTAGTAATTGCATTTATTGTTTGTGGATGTTCACCAATAGAAATAGCAAAAGGACGCTGTGAAATCGCTTTT
>JBBSRP010000118.1:0-9502 GCA_038242935.1 Flavobacteriales bacterium | reverse complement strand
TGTAGCTCAGCTGGTTAGAGCATCGGTTTGTGGTACCGAGGGTCGCCGGTTCGAACCCGGTCATCCACCCTGATAAAAAGCCTTAAGGAAACTTAAGGCTTTTTCGTATATATAGGTTTTTGGCATTTATTTTTGAGGTTATTTTTTGGCAGCTAATCCCGCTATTCTCTTCAATCCGGCTCGGGCATTTGCCGTAGCAGTGGCAGGAAAGGAGCTTCCTTCGGTCGCTCTTTCCTGCCGCTGCTACCAAAAGGCAAATCCCCAAGCCGGGATTTTCATTTCTATCGGGGCTGAAATAAACGTTGTGAAACTATATTTCGTTTTCAAAACTACATCTTTCCATACAACAGAATTTTGTTGAATGGGCTAAAGCCCAATCGTATTGATAAGTTCCGATCGGAAAATCATTAATGCGATGTTTTTCATTGTGAGAATTTACAAACTCTTAATCATATCGATGTGTTTTGATCTTTTTTTATGGAATTGATGTTTGCTTTCACAATTTAAAAGTAAATGTGGAGTTTAACTCATTGATAATAACTATAAGAAAAAAGTGAAAAATCTATGAGTCTAGCAATTAAAGTAAAACTTGCCATTATTAGCATATTTTTCATTACTTATTCTGCGTTTTCACAAAAAAATGGAAATCATAATGAATTTTCTCAGCAAGATTTAAATGCATATAAAATAGATAAAGAGGTCTACAACTTTTTCTGGCATCAAAATGATTCTTACTTCAATACGACCTATCAAAAAAGAAACTTTATAGAAGGAGATACGTTGCCTTATTTTGCAGATTATAAAACTTACAAAGGTTTAGTTAACTACGGAATCCAATTTGATAGTTATGATAAACGACTGCATATAATTTCTGAAAATCTGTTTATGTATAGTTTAGAGGTTGTATTCAAAAGCATGACATATAATCCTCAGGATAGTACTATTGCTATCAAAGGTGAAGTTAATGGAGGTCGAGATTATAAACATATTGCTGAATGGAAGCAATTTACTAAAACAGGACGAATTGGCGTAGATATTTTTGCTGGAGAGAAAAAAGATACCGTGAATACACTTTATTACGATCCTAATATTGCAATATCACAAATAAAAACTTGGGATGTAAAACTCAAAGGTAATCTAATAAATAAGCCAACTGTTTTAGATTCATTTCCTGGCTTTTATTTGAACAATTATGAGCATTTCAAAACTGATAATAATGAGGCGAAAAGTTTTGAAATTACTTCGAAAATTAATAAAAACTCTGTTCTGATATTTGGATTAGAAAATTGTTACTCAGAGATTTTTGAAATTGGAAAATTAGTGTTCGATAGTAATACTAAGAAAAAAGAAAGGCTAAAAACAAATAAGCGTCAAAAACAGGTAAAGAATTCAGAGCCTTATGTTGCGATCATTCGAAATAATACACAAGAACTATATCCTGAAATTGCTACGGAAGCTGAACTTCCGTGGTATTACCAATCTATCGAAAAAGCTGAAGTTTTTATTGTAAATAAACAATTTGCAAAAGCGAATGATGAGTATAAAAAGTTTTTAGAAAAGGATCATTACGTATTTGCGAGAGATATGCAAAACGCGGTGCGCACTTCAATTCTATGCAGAGATTATTTAACCGCAATAGTTTGGTGTGAGAAGTTAGCTTTGAAAGGTGTATCGTTAAAATATTTTGACGCGCAGATATTTGAAAAGCTTAAAACTACAAAAATGTGGCATCTGTTTTTGCAAAAGTATCCTATACTTAATAAGCAGTATGAGAATGGTTTGAACCAAAATTTAATCAAAGAATTGTCAGATTTGGTTGCAATGGATCAGAAAGATTATGTTCGTCATTCTAAGGGAGAATTTGAAGCATCGCAATTAAGGTCAACAACACAAAGAGTAGACGATGGATTGATTAAGCTCATTAAACAGGAAGGATTTCCAACGGAAGAAAAAATTGGAATTAAAATTATTCAGGACACTATTATTGGCACTTCAAATGATTACTACGTTTTAATAAACCACAGCCACCAAGTGCATAGCAATAGAGTAGACGAGATTAAAGAAATAATTAATGAAAGTGCTACAAAGTTTGAATATGATATGGTTCGAAATAACTTGGGCAAATTTGTAAATATGGGAACTTGCTATATGCTGTATAAAGGAAATCTATATCTTGATAAAAATTGCGTAAATAAACCGCAAATGCTACAAAAAATCATATTTTCCAATCAAAATAAATTCGGATTTGTGATAGATGGAGGAGATGTGAGTGCTCTTGGCTTTAATCCGGGCAACGAAGAAGAAGACACTAAATTTATGGAAGACAACTACAATTTCATAATGAAACTTACAGATGAGATGTATTTATCTGAGTAAAATTGACTAATCTAGAACTATATTAGGACATAGATTGTTTTGAAAATATTTTAGGTATCTACCTAATAACTAAATAGTGTTAACCGCGGTAAATTCTGCGAGAGGGATAGCAGTGGACCCGAGCGAAGCGAACTGGCTAAGCAAATCCTTTCTTGCAGTTTTGCGAAGCAAAAGCTCCAAGAAAGATTGGGAACGAATAGCCCGACCTGAGCCACATTATTTTTTCTATTTTGCACAATCGTTCTGGCGAAGGTCTCGCCCAAAAAAAGACTATAGTTCTTATTAAATGCCACTCACTTCTTTTGAAAATGGCACAAAAAAAAAGCGCACTTTCGTACGCTTTTCATATTAATCTATTTTCCGTCTCTATCAACTTTGATTCGATCTTTTCTGTTTGCCAATTCCCAAGCAATTACAAAGGCGAGTCGAGTACGCTTTTCCAATGCATCATACTCGATTTTATCGGGAGTATCGCCAGGTTTGTGGTAATCTTCGTGCACACCATTGAATAAAAATACCGACGGAATTCCTTTTTTGGCAAAATTATAATGATCTGAGCGGAAATAATATCTGTTAGGCTCGTCTCTTGCATTAAATCTAAAATCCAAATCCATCTTAATATACTTGTCATTTACCTCATTTGTGATTGTATGAAGCTCCGAAGAAAGTCTGTCTGAACCAATCACATAAATGTAATTATTGGTATTTGGATGGAGATCATCTCGTCGTCCTATCATATCAATATTAATGTCGGCAACAGTATTTGCAAGGGGATACAAAGGATTTTCTGTATAATATCTCGAACCGTGCAAGCCGTGCTCTTCGCCAGTTACGTGAAGAAATAGGATAGAACGCTTCGGGCCTATACCATCTTTCTTAGCTTTATGGAAAGCTTCTGCCATTTCTAGAAGAGCAACAGTTCCCGAACCATCATCGTCCGCGCCATTGTAAATCTCACCATTTTCTATTCCGATATGATCGTAGTGGGCAGAAATTACAATGATTTCTTCAGGATGTTCTGACCCTTCGATAAAGGCCCAAATATTTTCTGAATCTTTGAGGTTTACACCTCTCGATTTATTCATAAAAGATGCTGAAACTGTTTGATAGTAACTTTTGGCAGCAGGTGGATAGGAAACGCCCATCGCTTTGTACTGATCAATTAAATACTGACCGGCACGTTTCTGGCCAGGTTCGCCCGTTTGACGGCCATCCATATTATCGTCTGCGACAATGTATAAATGTGTCTTAAGCTCAGCTGCAGTAATGGTTTTAAAGTAATTTTCGGGACTATTTTTATTTCCTTTTTCTGACTGCTGTGCTCCTGAGCACGAAACTATCATAATAGCAGACAGCAATAAAATCGATTTCTTCATAGAAAAATTGTAAGTGTTTTGATTTTGAATGTCAAATATAACTTTAAAATTAAAGAATGACCTTATTTTAATATTTCGCTAAGAAATAGTTTCATATGATCCCATGATCTTTCTGCAGCCACAGCATTGTATGCAGCACCAGGTAATTTATTGTTTGCGGCTTCAGGGTCTGTGAAAGCATGTACAGCTCCTGAATAAGAGATCATCTGCCAGTCAGCTTTTCGAGCATCCAGAGATTTTATGCATGCCCTGATATCTGCCTCTGCAACAAAAGGATCATCTGCTCCATGCAAGATCAGGATTTTTGGACTAATCGAACTTGTTTCTTCGTTAGATGAACCAATTAAGCTACCGTGAAATGAAACCACACCTTGTACTTTTAGATTAGCATAAGCTGCTTCAATTGCACCTGTGCCTCCAAAACAATATCCGATAATTGCAATATTATTAGGGTTGGCACCACTTTTTATTAATTCGTTTAGTGCCAAAAAAATCCTGTTTTGATATTCTAAAATGTGAGATTGATAATGCCCAGAGATTTTACCGGCTTC
This sequence comes from Flavobacteriales bacterium, assembly GCA_038242935.1. Taxonomy (GTDB): domain Bacteria; phylum Bacteroidota; class Bacteroidia; order Flavobacteriales; family Flavobacteriaceae; genus Flavobacterium. The sequence continues at coordinate 5,199 of JBBSRP010000118.1, read as the reverse complement.
TTCAGTAGATTTTGGATAATTTCCTTTGCCATAAATATCTGCTACAAATGCAATATATCCCATTTTAGATAAATCGTTCGCAGTATTTTTCGAGTGATTGTCTATACCTTTCCAAGCAGGCAGAATTAGAATTGCGGGATTGTTTACGGTTTTGGCTTTGGGTAGAATTGAAAGCCCTTTAAGCTCTTGCTTCCCATTGTAATAGGTCACCTCTTTTAGTTGTGCATTGCTCTGTAAAGTCATAAAAAAAAGAAGTATTAACGGAAGTAAATTTCTAGAATTCATAATATCGATTTTTTAAAGATTGATAACTATGAATTTAGGCAAAAAATATCACTTGAAGAAAAAGTGTTTAGAACTTTATTAGTTCCTTGTGTAAGTCATCTACAAAATCTTGATTTATAGTAAATCCAGCGTTTGTACCTGAAGCTGCTGCGACAGAGAGTGCGCGCTGCTGCGCTGTGCAATCGCCAGCTGCATAAACATTTCGAAGAGAAGTTCTAAAAGTACTATCAACTTCTATATGACCGGAATCTGTAAATGCTAGTCCTAATTGAGTTGCAAGATCAGACTTTTGCTCAAATGGTACAGAAGCATACATATAAGGAACCTCTAATACTGTTCCATCGCTGAAGTTTATCTGCGTAAGATTTCCCTCCTCTTGAGATAATGAACTAATTTTATTTTCGATAATTTGAATATTTCGAAGCTTTAGTTCAGCGTTTTGGATGTCGCTTAGTTCTGATTTTCCATCTGTAATAACAACCAGATCTTTTGACCAATTGGTTAGTAGAATGCTTAGATCATGAGCAGCATCTCCATTGGCATAAACAGCAGTTTTCTGATTTCGTGCTTCGTATCCGTGACAGTAGGGACAACTATAAATTGATTTTCCCCAGCACTCTTTAAAACCTGAAATTTCTGGAAGAATATCCCGCAGTCCTGTGGCTATTAAGATGGAAGCAGCTGTAAAATTTCCTGTAGATTTTGTTTCAACTTCAAACTTACCTTTGACAGAGCGCACGTATAAAACTTCATCTAAAAAGAACTCAACTGTATTGTATTTTGAGATCTCATTTTTAGTGTTATTCACTATCTCAGCAGGATTTTGTCCATCATTAGTAGAGAAATTAAAAGATCTCTTTACAGTACGATTGCAGGGATTCTGTGTATCAAAGACGGCAACATTTTTGAGCGATCTTGCCAAAGTTAGTGCAGCAGATAAACCCGCAATGCTTCCTCCAATAATTATGGTGTCGAAATTTTTGCGGGTCATAACGGTAATTATTTTTTAAGTAAAAATTTTAGATATTCAATAAAAAAGTTTCTTTGTTTAATCCTGAACTATGGAACTGGAAATTCATGTTGACAACATCGTTGAGCACTTTTTTAAGATTTGCAAAATTATTGGGTTTGCGAATATAAATATTTGCGCCATTTACGAAAGTATCTTCAATGTCTCTGTCTGTTGAGGAAGTCGAATATATTGCGATGCTTAAATTATTAAATTTAGCGTCTCTTCGGATATCCATCAAACATTCTACACCTGATTTATAAGGCATATTCAAATCTAGAAAGAGAATATCGGGAGTTTTATTATCAGTACTATTTAAGTAATCAATTAGACCTCTGCCGTCTTCAAGACAAGTTAATCTAGTTCCTATTTTAAGTTCGCTTATAGCATCTGTAAAAGTGTTGCGATCGTCAGCGTCGTCATCCACTAGTAGTATTTCAATTGTTGGTTTAATATTCATTTAGTTGCAACTAATTATCTGTTATAAAAATACTTTTAGTTCAAGTTTTATGCTCGAAAGCATACTAAAATACTTCTTTACGTCATGTGACCGTTCCTCCATTTTAGGTTTTAGTAGGAACAAATATACAAAAGTTTGAACCTTTTCCTACTTCTGACTCTACTTTGATGTAGCCTTTGTGATTTTGTACAATTTTTTTACAAATTGCCAATCCTATTCCTGTTCCTTCATATTCATTCTTGCCGTGAAGTCTCTGAAAGAGCTCAAAGATCTTATCTTCATACTGTTTTTCAAATCCAATACCATTATCACCAATACATATTCTCCACATCTTGTGTGTTATATCCTTCCCGTTTACGACTTTCTCTGCAGTGATTGTGATTATTGGATCAATATCTGTTTTTTGGTATTTGATACCATTTGAAATCAGATTCTGCAGTAGTTGATGAAATTGTAAGGGAATTACAGACAACTTCGGCAAGCTATCGCAAATAATAGTTGCGTTGCTGTTTTGGATTTTTTCTTCCAAATCAATCTTTATGTCTGCAATAATTTTATTTAAGTTTGTGCGCTTAAACTCCATTCCTTTAGCATCAGATGTGGAGTAGGTGAGCAAGGCTTGTATAAGATTTTGCATTCTTCCAGCTGCATTTCGAACCGTATTAAAATATTTCACTGATAAATCAGAAAAGTTATCATAATCTGTCTCTAATATTCTGCCTGTAAATAATTGAATCTTACGCAAAGGCTCTTGTAAGTCGTGTGACGCAATATAATTGAAAGACTGCAATTCGCGGTTATTATACTTCAATTCGCGATTTTTCTCTTCTAGAATTTTTTCATTGATCTGTCGCTGCAATTCGAGTTCGATTCTTTTTGAAGCAATATGAACGAACGACTTTACGTAACTAAGATTCTCGATTTTTGACTGGTGTATTACCGAAATTAAGCCAATGCATTTCTTATTTTGATTAAATAGGGGATATCCCAAGTAACTCTCAGCGTTAAAGTCCATAAGGAGTTGGTTATCTGGAAAAAGTTCCTGGACAGCATGTGTCTGCATATAAGGAGTACCTTTTAAAATCTTTTGACAAGGGCCATTGTTAACTTTATACTTAAAGTTGTTTGCCAATTTACCCTTAGAGGCAACTGAAAAGCATCTAATAGATTTACCGTCATCTTCATGTATAACCTCCCCTACAAATACGTAATCCATTTCTGTTTTTTGGGAAAGTTCTTTTACGAGCGAGTCAAAGAATTCTTGTCCCGTCTTATACGACGAAAAGCTATCAGAAAATTCTTGAAGAATACGCTCTTCAAAAGATCGATTTTTGGCGGTTAGCTCCTCGTTCAATTGTTTTAGATGAAGCTCAGCATTTTTCTCCTTTGTAATAATTTTTGAAGTTACAGTCACAGAATTTTCGACTTTCGAGGCAATGCTACTAATCCACATAGTAGGTTCTTTCTTAAGATATTCTAGTTCGTAATGGACAGAATCTCCAGATTCAATGCATTGCACAAATCTCTCAAAAGTTCCATCATTGAACAAATTTGGATACACCTGTTTGCAAGTTTTTCCAAGTACATCATCAACGGTCAAATCAAACATTTGAGGCACTTCCAGATTTGTATATGTGATTAAAAAATCTACTATTTTTGAATTTTCATATATTGCTTCGTAGCTAGCGATTCCATATCTAGTAGAGTTTAGAATAGAATTTAAAAAAGCTTGGGATTGCTGCAATTCTTTTGTTTTTTCTGCCACTTTTATTTCTAAAGTTTTAGAGAAATTCCGCTCACTTTTTAGCAATTTAGTTTTTGTAACATCTTCAATTGCTACAAGAATTAATTTGTCAGTCTTGTCTTCACTTATGATCTGACGAGCATTTATTATAAGAGTGCGCTTTTTTTTATTTCGCAATACGAGGGTCACTTTATAAGATTCAATGATGTGATGCTTAGGCATAATATCATCAAAGAGTGCGCGTAGTTCTTCAAAATCCCACTGTTTCTCATTAATTTCAAAGAAGTCTTTGCCAATTATTTCCTCATGCGATGTGTCAAAACATCTGTGATATGCATTATTGGCAGTAGCAATTGTGAAATCTTTATTCAGTACAAGCAAAGCCTCACGCATGGTCTGCAGTATAGATTCACTGTAAGTGCGAGCATCAGTTAACTGATCGTTTTGTTCTACAATTAACTCATTTTGGGTTTTACTTTCATCTATAACCTCGGAGAGAATTTCTGCAACAGCATTACCCTCTGATTTTCTAACTATGCCATCAATCACATTTTCTACTGCATACTCGAGTGTTAGAAGATAATTATTTTTGCCATTTACAAAATAAGGAATTACTGTTAGAATAGTTTTTTTGTGGCTTTCGCCAAAATTAATTGAGCATCCAATTAGAGATTGAAGTGACAGACTACACTTCTCGAGATATCTTAGGACTTCAGCATGTAGATTACCAACAAATTTTATTGAAGATATCAGATTATTTTCGAAAGTGCTACCATTGCAAAACAATGATATATTTCCTTGAATCAAATTTACCTTGAAACTCTCATCAAACACAAACGCAATTGAATTGGAATCACTAGCAAATAATTCACTTGACTCTAATACTTCGGTGGAGTTATTTAACTTCAAATCCCTGTTAGGAGGGGAGTGCTGCAGCATTTTCTGAAAAATTTCTATGTCAGCTGTAGTTATTTCGGCATCAATAAAATATGCATGTTTTAGATCGTTCAGCATCGTAAAGATTTTGTTTTATTGCTTATTAATTGGGTGGTGGACTCAAATATACGAATTAGTTACCCTTAGGTCTAGATAGTCTCTTTAGATTTCTTTTTTAATAATAAGTTAAGTGGGATTATTTCACATTAGTCAGTAAAAAAAGGTAATTAGAAATCGATATTACTACTTTTTGCGTTTGAAATGAAATATTTCAACTTCGTGAAAGCAGAAATCAACTCAATATAGCAAAAGTTTTTTTGAAAATTTACTTTTTTTTGACGATTTACATTATAGCAAAATTGTTTTTCATTTTCAATAAGATACTCACAATAAGAATCTTATGTCTTGGCAGAGAATGCGCAGAAAAGAATCAAAAAAAAAATAATAAAAATAAGTATTTTTTTTGTGTGAAAAGTTTTTAGAAGTCAAAAAAGGTTCTATATTTGCACTCGCAATCAGCAATGATGGCAATAGACTGGAGAAATGGCAGAGCGGTCGAATGCGGCAGTCTTGAAAACTGTTGACTGTAACAGGTCCGGGGGTTCGAATCCCTCTTTCTCCGCAGAATGAACTAACAATTCATCGTAAAACCCCGTAAATCTTATGATTTACGGGGTTTTTGTATTCAGGGTGGAACCAATTTATTCAATAAATCTTGTTCTTAAAGGAGGAAAATCGACATCCTAAATTATTTCACAATTTCGG
>JBBSRP010000117.1:0-9601 GCA_038242935.1 Flavobacteriales bacterium | reverse complement strand
TTGGATTTTTTCAATCTTTAAATCTTTCAATTCTTCTGCTTTCACCGAATATATTAATTTGAACTTTACTGAAGTTGCTATTGAAATTGTCACTTTTGGCTAGAGCATCTGACACATTCTTGATATTATGTACTTAATGAATTACGAACGAATCTTATTTTTGATTATTTCGATTATTCCATTTTTTGGCTTTTTTCAATCTTTCAATTCTTCTGCTTTCAACGAATATATAACTAGAAATTTGATGCCATTACTGCTGAAATTTTTCGGTAATTTAGAACTTAGAAAGACACACAATGAAAAAAAACGAACTTCGGAAAATATATAAAGAAAAGAGATCAACTTTGTCTCCAGAAAAAAGAGAAGAAATGAGCTTGGCAATTGCAAATCAATTGATAGAAATGCCAATTTGGAATTCCACATATTACCATCTTTTTTTGCCGATAGAAAATCATTACGAGATTGACACCGAATTTATTCTGCACCTTTTAGCCGGAAGAGATAAGGAGGTTGTGATTTCCAAAAGTAATTTTGCAGATTGTTCAATGACGCATTTTCTAGTGACCGACAATACAAAAATCATGAAAAACGAATTCAATATTCCCGAACCTGTGGATGGTCTTGAAGTTCCTGTAAATAAAATAGATGTGGTTTTTGTACCGTTGCTTGCCTTTGACAAAGTTGGACATCGTGTAGGTTACGGAAAAGGATTTTACGATACTTTTCTAGGCGCTTGCCGCGAAAACACTATAAAGGTTGGACTTTCGTTTTTTGAAGCTGTAGAAAGCATCGAAGGCATTTTTGAGACTGATCAGCCGCTAGACTTCTGTGTTACTCCAGATATGATTTACGACTTTAATTCCTAGCCCTGATTGCAGCGCAAATCCCGCAGACAAGAAAGGTATTTTTTTCTGGTAGAAAAGAGCGACCAACGGCAGCTCCTTTTATGCCTTGAAAAAAAACCTTTCTGGCGAGGAATTGCAGAGAAAAGCAGGATAAGCTCCTGAAAAAAAAATTAGCCGTTTGGAAAAGCTTTTTTGTTGAACACTAGCAACATCCCCACGCCTGTTGAGATTGCCATATCGGCGATATTGAAAATTGCGTTGAAGAATGTGAAGTATGTGCCACCCCAAATTGGCAGCCACGAAGGTAGATTTCCACTCCACATTGGGAAATATAACATGTCTACAACCTTGCCGTGAAACCATGTCCCGTAAGGCTGCTCTGCAAATGCGGTTGCTACTTGACCTTCGCTGCCACTGAAAGTTACGCCGTAAAAAATTGAGTCGATAATGTTTCCTGCCGCACCCGCTAGAATAAGTGATACTGCGATAATCAGGATAGTTGATCCGTGTTTTTTGACTGAATCGGCAAGCCACCAAGCGATTCCGCCGACAGCTAAGATTCTAAATAACGTAAGGAAAAGTTTACCAAACTCTCCGGGGATTTTTGTTCCCCAAGCCATTCCTTCATTTTCTATAAAAAGAATTTTGAACCAGGTCAAAACTTCCACTTCTTCGCCAAGTACGAAATGGGTTTTTACGTATATTTTGGAAATTTGGTCTACCAGCAAAATTACGAAAATAAGGAGGTAAGCTTTTACTAATGACATTTTCTTGAAATTTTATGTAGGCAAAAATAGTATTATTTTATATAGAAAACGCCCCGTAAAGGAGCGTTTTTTTACTTCGGAAAGTGACAATTATTTTTGAAGATTTTTTGCTTCAATACTCATTGTTGCATGCGGAACGATTTTGAGACGATCTTTACTGATGAGTTTTCCTGTTACTTTACATACTCCGTACGTTTTACTTTCTACACGGAAAAGTGCATTACGCAGGTCACGGATAAACTTTTCTTGTCTGATAGCCAATTGTGAATTAGCCTCTTTTGACATTGTTTCGCTGCCTTCTTCAAACGCCTTAAAGGTCGGAGACGTATCGTCGGTACCGTTGTTAAGGTCATTCATATAAGCACTTTTTATAAGATTTAAGTCGTTTTGAGCTTTATCAATTTTCATTAAGATCAATTCCTTAAATTCAGCCAGATCTGAATCTGAATATCTAATTTTTTCGTCTGTCATCATGGTTAGTTATTTTGTTAGGGTTATTTTGGTTGTTATGTTATCAAATTCTATCAAGATACCGTCTGGCATCTCATCTTGAAAATCAAGACTTTCTGTAAGGGTTTCAGACATAATATACGACATATTTTCGGTTACTGCTTCTTTAAGCACACCATTGTCTTGTAAGGTTACTTTAATTTTGTCTGTTACTTCTAATCCAGTCTCCTTTCGTAAGTTCTGTATTCTGTTTACGATCTCTCTCGCAATTCCTTCTTTTCTTAGTTCGTCTGATATTGTGATATCTAATGCAACGGTAATATTTCCTGACGATGCTACTAGCAATCCCGGTATATCCTGCGATGAAATTTCTACCTCATCTAGAGTTAAAGTTATGTCATTTCCTGATACTTCCACCACAATTTCGCCGTCGCGCTCAAGATTATTAATTTGATCTGCATCAAATTTCTGTATCTCTTTGGCGATCAGTCCCATATCTTTTCCAAATCGCGGCCCTAATGCCTTAAAATTTGGTTTAATCTGCTTGACGATTACTCCAGAAGCATCGTCTAGAAGCTCAATATCTTTTACGTTTACCTCTGCTTTTATAAGATCGGCAACAGCTTCTATTTCCTCTCTTTGAGATTCGTCAAGTATTGGTATCATTACCTTTTGCAAAGGCTGACGTACTTTGATCATTTCCTTTTTGCGCAGTGACAAAACTAGTGAGCAGATAGTCTGTGCTTTCTGCATTTTGCTCTCAAGCGATTTATCAACAAACTTTTCGTGATACTTAGGGAAATCCGAAAGGTGAATACTTGCAAAATTCTCCGTGTGAGTAGCCGCTGTTAGATCTTTGTAAAGCTTGTCCATGAAGAATGGCGCCACAGGAGCCGAAAGCTTGGCAACGGTAATCAGGCAGGTATAAAGTGTTTGATAAGCTGCGATCTTGTCTTGCTCATATTCGCCTTTCCAGAAACGACGACGGCACAATCTCACATACCAATTACTCAAGTTTTCTTGAACGAAATCTGAAATCGCTCTAGTTGCTTTTGTAGGCTCGTAATCTGAATAAAATCCGTCTACATTTTGGATCAATGTATTAAGTTCTGACAAAATCCAACGGTCAATTTCTGGTCGTTGCTCAAGAGGCACTTCTGCTTCTTGATACGTAAAATTGTCAATATTTGCATATAAAGCAAAGAAAGAATAGGTGTTGTAAAGTGTTCCGAAGAACTTACGACGCACCTCAGCAATTCCTTCTGCATCAAACTTAAGATTATCCCAAGGATTTGCATTCGAGATCATATACCATCTTGTAGCGTCAGGTCCGTATTGAGAAATTGTCTCAAAAGGATCTGCAGCATTGCCAAGACGTTTGGACATTTTCTGTCCATTTTTATCTAATACAAGTCCGTTTGAAACGACGTTTTTGTACGCTACTTGATCAAAAACCAAAGTAGAAATCGCATGCAAAGTATAGAACCATCCACGAGTTTGATCCACACCTTCTGCAATAAAATCGGCTGGATATGCTTCGTGTCCATCAATTTTTTCTTTATTTTCAAAAGGATAATGCCATTGTGCATACGGCATCGCGCCAGAATCAAACCACACATCTATAAGATCTGCTTCTCTAATCATTTCCTTCCCTGAAGCCGAAACAAGCGTAATTGCATCAACTACGTTTTTATGTAAGTCAATAATATCGTAATTCTCCTCGCTCATATTTCCAATTTCAAACCCTTGAAAAGGATTCTCTGTCATAAACCCAGCAGCGATAGATTTTTCTATTTCATTATAAAGTTCTTCTACCGAACCTATCAGAATTTCTTCTGTTTTATCTTCTGTACGCCAGATAGGCAACGGAATTCCCCAATATCTAGAGCGAGAAAGATTCCAGTCATTAGCATTTTTTAGCCAGTTTCCAAAACGTCCTTCACCAGTAGATTTTGGTTTCCAATTGATAGTTTCATTTAGTTCAAAAAGTCTCTCCTTTACAGCAGAGATTTTGATAAACCAAGAATCTAATGGATAGTACAAAATAGGTTTGTCCGTTCGCCAACAATGTGGGTAACTGTGGACATATTTCTCCACTTTAAAAGCTTTATTTTCTTCTTTAAGTCTAATCGCGATTTCAACATCTACTGATCTTTCTGGCGCTTGACCTTCGTCATAATATTCGTTTTTCACGTATTTACCAGAAAGCTCTTTCATACCTTGGATAAATCTTCCTTGCAAATCTACAAGAGGCACCGCTGTTCCGCTTTCATCCAAAACAAGCATTCCAGGAACTTCAGGTTTTGCTTCTTTTGCAACCTTGGCATCATCTGCTCCAAAAGTTGGCGCGGTGTGCACAATTCCTGTCCCATCTTCGGTAGTAACAAAATCTCCCGAAATTATTCTAAAAGCATTCTCTGGATTTTGATAAGGAAGTACATACGGCATCAACTGCTCATATTTTATTCCCACTAAATCCGAGCCTTTACATTCGGCAATTACCTGAAAAGGAATCTGTTTGTCTCCTTCTTTATAATTCGCAAATGCCGAATCATCTTCTGCTTTTTGATATCCTTTTCCAAATTGTTTTCCCACTAAGTTTTTAGCAAGAATAACATTAATAGGTAAAAAAGTATACTGATTAAAGGTTTTCACCAACACATAGTCTATTTTTGGCCCAACGGTCAACGCTGTATTTGACGGCAATGTCCAAGGAGTTGTAGTCCAAGCAAGGAAGAAATAAGGATCCTCCCCCGACCCCTCCGAAGGAGGGGAGATTGTACCGATTGTTTGTGTTTTATTGTTTTCGGTGGCTGAGCTTGTCGAAGCCACATTACCTTTTACATCCAACAATCCAAAAGCCTTAAGCACATTGTTTTCCGCAACCGCTCCCGCTCCTTTGGAGAGGGTTGGGGTGAGGAACTGTGCCACAACCGTCGTATCCGTAACATCTCTATAAGCTCCCGGCTGATTCACCTCATGCGAACTCAATCCAGTTCCCGCTTTTGGCGAATATGGCTGAATTGTATAGCCTTTATACATAAGATCCTTATTGTAGATTTGCTTAAGCAACCACCACACAGACTCCATATATTTTGGTTTGTATGTAATATAAGGATCACCCATATCTACCCAATAGCCCATTTTTTCTGTAAGATCATTCCACACATCGGTGTAACGCATCACAGTTTTCTTGCAAGCTTCATTATATTCTTCGATCGAAATTTTTGTTCCGATATCTTCTTTCGAGATTCCCAGTTCTTTCTCAGTACCAAGTTCAACCGGAAGTCCGTGCGTATCCCAACCTGCTTTTCTCTTAACCTGAAACCCTTTTTGAGTTTTATATCTACAGAAAATATCCTTTATAGCGCGAGCCATAACGTGGTGAATTCCCGGTAATCCGTTTGCAGATGGAGGCCCTTCAAAAAACACGAATGGTTCGTTGCCTTCTCTAGATTCTACACTCTTTTTAAATATATCTTCCTGTTTCCAGAAATTAAGGATTTCATCTGCTGTTGCAGGCAAATCTAGACCCTTGTATTCCGTGAATTTTTGACTCATCTTCAGTATTTTAATTCGAGTTGCGAAAGTAATCAATTTTTTTTTATTCGAAGATCCATAAAAGACAACAAAATGTTATAGAATTTTAGGTAGTAGTTTGAAACTGAAAAAATTGTGATTTGTATTAGAGATTTCTCCTAAATATGAATTCTTTTTAGAATTATTTGGGCGAGCCCGTTGCCAGAATATTTTCGGTAAAATTGAAGTTTTCGTTAGGCAACGGTCAGGCTATTCGTTCCCAATCTTTCTTGTAGCTTTTGCTCCGCAAAGCCACAAGAAAGGATTTTCACTGCTATCCTTCTCGCAAAATATCCGTTGACCAAGAAATAAATTATTTAATTGGCAAAAATCTCAGTCAATACTGGAAATCTGAACTAAAGCTGAAATAAAAAACAGTCGTTACAAATAGCTTTTAGCTTAAATACTCTTCAATCATTTTTCTATTTCCTGCTGAATATTTAAATGGTTTATTAGACTTATCTTCCTCTATGAATCCGAGCTTAATCAATTCGTTGATATCTTTACTTGCTGTCAGTCTTACAATTTTATGTTTTTCACCGTAAGAATTTATTGTAATCTCATTTTTTTCTTTAAAGAATAAATACCCTATTAAATCAGCTTGTCTTTTATTTAATCCTTTAGCAAGCAACTCATAGGAAATCAAGTCAGCCTTCTTCTTCTCATCTAATTTTTTATCTCGATATTGAATTAATTTTTCAAAAGCTATTCTGATAATTTTTATAGAATATGTAATAAAATAATTCAAATCATTTTCGTCATATTCAGTTTTAAGAAACGCTTTATCATATTGAGTTCTCGATTCTAAAATCACTCGCGAGATGGAAATATTTTTTACTAAAGTGTACCCCTTTTTTAATAGAAACCAGTAGAATAATGCTCTTGCGGTTCGTCCATTACCATCTTTAAAAGGATGGATGTAACCTATCATAAAATGGATAATTTTAGCTTTAACTATCGGGTGAATAAACTTTTCATCATCATGTATAAATTTACATAATTCTCCCATTACCGAATGTAGTTCTTTCCAATCAGGCGGTATATGCACAATTTCGCCATCCACATGATCTGTTACAAATACATCTCCTTCACGAAAATCTCCTGAGTATTTCTCTGCATCTGTATTTGCAGTCATGATTTTATGAAGCTCGATGATATTTTAAGATCGATATTGGTATTTGTAAATTCACTTATGTATTCAATAGCTCACACGTTGTTGAATATCATTTGTTCAGACTCATTCCGTGGATCTCTCCCCGTTTTAAGCATGTCTCTTGCAATTTCTGTAGTTGTTGCAGCGCCTTCAACTTGAGAGAATGCAACAGTTTCTTCAAGAAGCAAATTTTTAAAAAATTCTATTCTATCAGAGGGTAAAATAGGATTTTGATGAAGCTCTCCCATTAATTTGAGGTCGAAATCATGCAAGTTTTTATATATTCAGATATGAAATAGTTGAACGTGTACTTTCCAAATTGCAACTTTTCATATTTAGAAGTTCTATACGTTTTCAATAAAGTTCAATTTTCAGCTGGAGTATCAAATGGCACATCTTTTCTATATTTTAAATCGTCCCAATAATAATATTTTTCATCAGAATTAGATATGAAGTCTGTAAAAGCGCCACTCCAAACTTTTTGTAGGTACTCAATATTTATATTGGTATTTATTGGCTTTTCCAGTTTCATTTGATATCATTGTCAGATTGTCGGTCAGAAGTAACAACGTTTGCTTAAAAATACATTTATTAAACGTTCAAATGCCGAACTACCATTTAATTCGCGAAAATTTCTGTCAACACATCCAAAGATTTCGGTTGTCTGAAACCTTCGATATGAGCAGAATAATATTGTAGTAATATTTTTATCAAAATTTGTCTTTCAGAACCTGAGAATACTTTCTGATCATCGGAGAATTTTAAATTTAAAAGTCGTTTGAACAAATACGTTTCATAATCCGTAAGACAAGTTATTCCTCGGTAATCGACAAAAACGCCTTCGCTAATTTCGAAATGCGGTTGATCAATAGTAGATAAATCTGGGTAGAACCCTAGAAATTTAGAAATATTCACTAACAGAATCATGTGGAAATTGGCAACTGTATCGTGTTCATTCAACCATCTCAACGCAGATTCTATATAATGAAAAAGATCTTCATTAGTTTCTTCCTCTTGAATACTATAATGCAACACTTCCGAAACAAATAATAGAATTGTATTCTTGACAATATCCAAACTTGGACAAAATTCTGAAGCAAGCCGCACTTCTTTGAAATTCTCCATCGTTCCCTTATTCTTATGAACGGCTTCAATTTCGAGAATATTCAACGGCTGAAAATAAGCAATCCGTTGACTGGATTTATTTGACGAAAATGCCGAACGTACAAAATACGTTTTTAGACCCGAAACTTCGGTAAAGCATTTCACAATCAGACTTTTTTCCTGATAGCGAAGTGTACTAATAACAATAGCTTTGGTTTTGACTAACATCGTTCGTTGTGCAATATAATTTTAGCGAAAGCGAAAAATAAAATATGACTATAAATAATTGCTTCTTTATAGAAATTAGCAAATCGTCATTTATTTCACCACTTCTATTTCATCTCCTCAATTGGTGTATTAGCTTTAGAATTTGAAATTAAGATGGCATAATCTAAAAAGTCTGTTGTGGATTTTCCCTTCACATCTTCTCCGTTAGATTTTTCATCAGTCATTATAATTTCAATCAAATCTGGAATTCCATCATTGTAAGGAGTATTTGCTTGATTCAGTCGAAACATTGTAATGTCCGATATTTTTGTCTTCTTCAAATTATCGATTCCACGGAAGTATTCTTTTTCATAATCTCCAATTCCCATACCTCCTTCAGTTGTAAAAGAATTGTAATTTCCATTTTCATACTCTAAATCCCACAAGACGTGACTATCAGTTAAGTAACCAATTACAGAGATAACTTGATTGCGTTCATAAATCTTGTTTTCAATTAGCATAGAAAAGAAAGACACATTATTTCCTTCGCGTTCCTTCTCTATATGAAAGAAACCAAACCGTAAAAATTGAGGGTTTCTATCAAATTTATATACATCAATTAAATGTTTGTAATTATTAAAAATCACTACTTCCCTATTGGATGAATCATCAAATGACACTTTTAGATTGTTGATTATGTGCATAAAAGCACCTGTATTCTTGATGTCCTTTTCGAATCTTGCAGGGCTTTTTTCATAATTAGAAACAAATTCTTTTAATACTGCTTTGGAGTAACTATTATAATAAGGGGAGAAATCTGTTGTGTCAGTTTCAACCATATTGACCAACTTTCCCAAAGACTTTTCACGATTTGCTTTAAAGTCAATGATTTCCATCAAATGTTTTGAAGTGTACTTATAACTTACAATTTTGTCAATACCAACAACAACTAATCTTTTCTTATTAGTTAATCCTTGATTTAATTTTCTAATTTCTTTCCACTTATCATACGTTTCAATACTTTTTTCTTGTGGAACTCTAATTCCATAATGTGTCGCTAAATCTTTTAACAAAAGCGTGTCACCCAGTTTTAAATATTGGTCAAAATAATGTGCAATGCTATAATCCGTTTCAGGTAGATAAAATTTTATCGCTCCCTCCTTCGTTAGCGATTTTAAGAGGGCGTATTCAGCTTCTTCTGTTTTTGCACTACCGTGATAAGCTCCGAATCCAATTATTTTAAAATCCTTTTGAGGAAAGGTAAAACTCATTGAATTTAAATCAGAACGATTATTACTTAAATAATCGTTTTTAGATTGCGAATAGGAATAAAGGGTACTAAACACCATAAAAACAACAAGTAATTTATTCATTTATTTTAATTTTATATTCAATAAATCATCAACAAAACATACTGCAATTACCTAATAATCATTACTTTCTTCACTTTTGTTTCCATGCCATCCTGAGTAGAAATAAAGATCATATAAACTCCC
>JBBSRP010000116.1:0-9604 GCA_038242935.1 Flavobacteriales bacterium | reverse complement strand
GCTATATCTTGAAAAACAAAGGTCGAATTAAGCGGAAATGTACTGATAAGTTGGTTGTTTTTGGCGTCTACAAAGTCAACTATAGCTGTAACAGAGCAGGATTTCTGTAAATTTAACTCTAGTATTAAAGCTTTCGCCAAAAAAATATTGGGAATCATAATTGCGTTTCCTTTATCATCTAAAATGATATTGCCATTTGCGTCGTAACTTCTCTTGGCACCATCTTGAATTTCGCGTTCTACAGCATACTCTCTTTCTCTTTGTTGCTCGGGGGAAATAGAAATGTCTTGAAAATTTACAAAATAAGTATAGTCGTATTTGTAGTTTTTTTGTTGATTGGAATGATAAACCGTCCAAAAATCGTCCAAGTCATAAGTTGAGAAATCCAATAATTGATTTTGGAGTTGTGTTGGAATTATCATATTTGTCTGATTCTCAATTTTCACAAAAACATAATCGGTACCTTTTTGCCTCGCTTTTTCTTTCAAACTTCCTACATCTTTAAAATCAGCTTGTAGTTTTTCAAGATATGCAAGATCATCATACGCTTTGCGAGCATCTTCCTTATTTGATGAAAGCGAAAGTCGCATAGCATTTATATAAAGGTAATTGACAAGTTCCTTTTTACTTTGAACTAATTGCGCTGTATAGTTTGTAAAGTCAAAACGAGCTGCTCTGTTTTCTGAAAGGTGTAGTGGTAGCAAAGGTTTAATTGTTTCTTGTCTCTCTTGAAGATTGTAATATAGGTCGTAAATCTTCTCAGCATTTGCTGAATTATTTTCTTTTTTCAGAGATGCTAAGGTGGCTAAATCGCGCTCTACAGCTTTGGCGAAAGCCTCTTCCAACATAAAAACATATGGTTTCTTGCTCTTTTTATCTTTATTACTGCGCAGAGATTGAGTAGCTGTGGCAATTGCTTGATCATAATCACCCGAGGCCAAAGCATTTTGGGTAATCTTCTTTCCGCAAGCTGCTAGAATTAAAAAACAAAAAAGGACGTAAAGTTTTTTCATTATCTGAGTTTGAATTTAACAAATATAACAGTTATTAGAAATGTTTTGCAAAAAAAAATCCACTTGTACTAAGTGGATTTCTAAAATAAGTGAATCTTTTAATTATTTTCTTTGATACGGCGGAAGTAATTTTGTAGAAACTTCACCAAAACCAATTCTCACCTCGTCGTTTTGGCAATGGCCACGCATAATTACTGTATCATTATCATTTATAAATTTTCTTTCGGTACCGTCTTTCAACTTAATTGGATTTTTACCACTCCAAGTTAGTTCCAGCATAGACCCAAAACTATCGGGAGTTGGACCAGATATCGTACCAGAACCCATCATGTCTCCAGAATTTACACGACATCCGTTACTAGTATGGTGAGTAAGTTGCTGAGTCATGCTCCAATACATATATTTAAAATTGGATGTAGCAAGATGGTTTTCTTCTCCACCTTCAGGCTTAAGTGATACTTCTAGAGTAATATCGTACGCCTGATCCCCTTCTGTCTGAAGATATTCTAAAGGAATTGGATCTTGTTTTGGTCCTGCAGTTCTAAAAGGTTCGAGAGCATCCATCGTGATAATCCATGGAGAGATTGAGCTTGCAAAGTTTTTGGCAAGGAACGGACCTAATGGCACGTACTCCCATTTTTGTATATCACGTGCGCTCCAGTCGTTAAGTAATACCATTCCAAATATATAATCTGCCGCTTCACTTGCGGGAATTGGCTCACCCATTATATTTGCATCAGTAGTGATAAATGCAGTTTCAAGTTCAAAATCTACACGTTTTGAAGGACCAAAAGTTGGCTGTGTTTCTCCTATTGCAACTGTCTGTCCCATAGGTCTATGTACAGCTATATCTGAAGGAACGATTGTACTACTTCTTCCATGATATCCTACGGGTATATGCAACCAGTTTGGCAATAAAGCATTGTCTGGATCACGAAACATTGCACCTACATTTGTAGCATGTTCTTTACTTGAATAAAAATCTGTATAATCACCTATTAATACAGGAAGTTGCATTTCTACATCTGCAATTTCAAATATTACAATACCTCTGTGTTTTTCGTCTTTCTGAAGAGTATCATTACTTTCGCAAAAGAGTTCGGCGATTCTGTTGCGCACTGCTCTCCATGTTTTTTTACCATCAGAGATAAAGTCATTCAGAGTATCCTGCATAAACATATCGTCTGTAAGTTCAATACCTTCAAAATAATTTAGCTGCTGCAAAGCGCCTAAATCAATGGCATAGTCGCCTATTCTCGTACCAATCGTTACGACATGTTCTCTTGTAAGGAATACACCAAAGGGAATATTTTGAATAGGAAAATCACTGTCAGAAGAAACTTTTAACCAGGATTTTAATTGAGGATTGTTGGCTGTTATTGGCATTTGTATAATGAGTTTGTAGCGTTATTATATGTTTGTTCAAATATAAAATTAACAACCATATTAACAAACGGTTTTCGTATTTTTGTTATCATTTTAACGAAAACTAACTCATGTACAACGACCAGGAAATTTTTGATCTCATATTAGATGAGCAAGAAAGACAAATTGAAGGATTAGAATTAATAGCTTCCGAAAATTTTGTAAGCGATCGAGTTTTAGAAGCTGCCGGATCAGTTTTAACTAATAAATATGCCGAGGGTTACCCTGGCAAAAGATACTACGGTGGCTGCGAAGTTGTAGATATAATTGAGCAGATTGCCATAGACAGAGCAAAAACTTTGTTTGGTGTCGAATATGTAAATGTGCAGCCACACTCAGGATCTCAAGCAAATACTGCAGTGTATTTTGCATGTTTGAAGCCGGGAGATAAAATTCTTGGTTTTGATTTATCTCATGGAGGGCACCTTACGCACGGATCACCAGTAAACTTCTCAGGAAGACTTTACAATCCTGTGTTTTATGGAGTAAACAAAGAAACAGGTCAACTTGATTATGATGTAATTCAAGAAATTGCAACTAGAGAAAAACCAAAAATGATTATTGCTGGAGCTTCTGCCTATTCAAGAGATATGGATTTTGAGCGTTTTAGAAAAATTGCTGACAGTGTTGGCGCTTTGCTGCTTGCAGACATTGCACACCCAGCAGGTTTTATTGCAAAAGGACTTTTGAACGATCCACTTCCACATTGTCATATTGTTACAACTACAACCCACAAAACACTTCGCGGACCTAGAGGCGGAATGATTATGATGGGTAAAGATTTTGAAAATCCATTTGGTATCAAAACAATAAAAGGAGAAACAAGAATGATGTCTTCTTTACTTGATCTTGCTGTATTCCCTGGAAATCAAGGTGGGCCATTAATGCACGTTATTGCAGCAAAAGCTGTAGCATTTGGAGAAGCGCTTACTGATGAGTACTTTAGATATATGGTTCAAGTTCAGAAAAATGCACGCGTTATGGCAAAAGCATTTATGGACAGAGGATACGATATTATTTCTGGAGGAACAGATAATCACATGATGCTTATCGATCTTAGAAATAAAAATATTACTGGAAAAGAAGCAGAAAATGCATTGGTAAAAGCTGAAATTACTGTAAATAAAAATATGGTTCCTTTTGATGATAAATCTCCATTTGTAACATCAGGAATTCGTATTGGTACTGCTGCAATTACCACTCGTGGTCTTGTAGAAGAAGATATGGCGCCAATAGTAGATTTGATTGACCGTGTTCTTTCTGACCCTACAAATGAAGAGTTATTGGAAGATATCGCTGAAGAAGTGAACGAAATGATGGGTGAAAGAGCAATTTTTGTTTGGTAAAACCTTTCATTTTTAATAATCTAAAAACCTTCATTAGTTCTCTTTTGAAGGTTTTTTAATAAATTCAAAATTATGTCTGTATTAAGATTACAACTACCTACAGACCCAAGATGGGTAAATATTGTAGAGAAAAATATCGAAGATATTCTTACTGATCACGCTTGGTGTGAGCAGAAAGCGGCAACAAATGCAATTACAATTATCACTATTAATTCAGAATTCCCTGATTTGGTAACTGATATGCTTGCTCTTGCAAAAGAAGAAATCGAGCATTTCCAAATGGTTCACGAAATTATCTTGAAACGTGGTCTTACTTTAGGACGTGAATGCAAAGATGAATATGTGGGCGAATTGGTTAAATATATGAAGCAGAGCAATACGGGAAGTCGTGTTTCTGGATTGGTAGAAAGATTATTGTTTTCGGCGATGATTGAAGCTAGAAGTTGCGAGCGTTTTAAAGTTCTTTCGGAAAATATTAATGATCCCGAACTTTCAGTTTTTTATAGAGAACTTATGGAAAGCGAAGCTTCTCATTATACTACTTTTATCACGTATGCCCGTAAATATGGCGTTGGAATTGATGTAGAGAAGCGTTGGAGAGAATGGTTGGAGTTCGAATCTTCGATTATTTCAAAATATGGAAAAAACCAAACTGTTCACGGTTAATAAATTTCTATAAATGATTGTTTTTAAAAATGCCGGCAAGAATGATATTATTCACATTCAAAAGATAGCAGCCGCCACTTGGCCCGCTACTTACGGCACTATATTGTCTGCAGCGCAAATAGAATATATGCTAGATTTATTCTACAGCGCTGTGGCTTTAAAGAATAGTATGAAGTCGCAAAACTATATTCTTGCGCTTAACCAAGAGGAAATTATCGGGTTTTGTAGCATCGAATACAATTTCCTTTCCACTCCTACTACACGCATACACAAACTCTATATTTTGCCAAAAGTTCAAGGATTAAACATTGGCAGACAGTTTCTTGAAAAAATTATTGGGATGGCTAGAATTAATGGTAGTAGTAAGCTTTCGCTAAATGTAAACAGGTACAATTCTGCACTTGGTTTCTACAAAAAAATTGGTTTTTCAATCGTTCGCGAAGAGAATATTGATATTGGAAATAATTATCTTATGGAAGATTTTGTAATGGAAAACAATATTTAGACAACTACAATATCGTGGGATTTCAATAATCCTGCAAGTCCATCTTTGGAGAAAATTGCTTTCTTGACTTTATTTTTGGCAGGATTGAAGCTATAATTTTTACTAGTTCGAAAATCTGCTTGGTTGAGAATTGTTTTATCAAAAGCAGATTGGTACAAATCGCATTGGTCAAAATAAACCTTTGTCATATCGGCATTCATAAAATCCATCGCAATCATACTGCAATTTTTAAAGACAGTACTTTTCAGTTTTAGCGAATAAAATTTCGAAAAATCGAGAAGACAGTCTGTAAAATGTACTTCAAAAATAAACTGATCGACCATTGCGAAGTTGATACTACTCAAATTACAATCGGTAAAAATGACAGTTCGAAAGGAAACATAATTTATTTTTGCAGCTTCAAAATTGCAGTTTATAAAGTTACAATCGATAAATACAACGGCAAGAAAAGTAGCTTCAGTTAAATTACAATTGCTGAAAGTGCAGGATTCAAATTCAGAAAAATGTAAATCTGATCCGCTAAACACGATATCGTCAAAAGTTTTGGCTTCGTGATAAGCAGGTATTGTTATTGACATAAATTTGTTGTTATTCTGATCATCAATTGAATCTTTATCAGTTCCGCGAAAGCGTAACTCACATTCTTTTTCTAAATTATACTCTACTCCTCAACTGAATCTTTATTAATTTCGCGAAAGCGCATTCTAAATCAACTAAAATTGTACCACTCGGTTTAGTGGGCAAATGTACTCATTCATTAACAAAACGCCGTCTTAATCTGAAATTCTATTATAAATTTCAGATTAAGACGGCGTTAGTATTTACTATAAAAAGTAATCTATTTTTACAGACAATTCGCTTAAGAAACTACGTCTTTTTTAATTTTTGTTTTTTATTATAAAGGCTTAAAAGCATAAATCCTAAGAAACCTGATATTACAGAAGCTACGAGAATAGCGAATTTAGCTTCAACTTGGTATGATTCTAATTTAAATGATAATAGCGCAATGAAGATAGACATAGTGAAACCAATTCCTCCTAAGAGTCCCAGTCCAAGAATGTGTATCCAATTTGCACCTTCGGGAAGCTCACCCAACTTGAGTTTGACAGAGATCCAAGACATAAAGAAAATTCCGATTGGTTTCCCTAATAACAATCCGAAAACAATACCCATACCCATATTGGTAGCGAGACCTTCGACCATACCACCTACAAAAGTGATATTTGTATTTGCAATGGCGAAAATTGGCATAATAATAAAGTTGACAGGCATACTTAAAAAGTGTTCTAGTTTTTCTAGAGGCGATGCAGCGTCAGTAGCATTTGTTGGAAGTGTCAAAGCAGTCAATACTCCTGCAATCGTGGCGTGTATACCAGAATGATGGATGAAATACCACATAAAAAGACCAGGTATAATATACCACATTAGGTTTTTGAATCCCAATTTGTTGAAGATAATTTGCAAGACAAAAATACCGCCTGCTAATCCTAAGTATATCCATTCTAAGTCTGCAGAATAAAAAATTGCAATTACAAGTATTGCAATTAAGTCATCTACAATTGCCAATGCGGCAAGAAATATTTTAAGACTTGTCGGGACTTTGTCTCCTAGAAGTGATAGCACTCCCAAGGCAAATGCAATATCGGTCGCCATTGGCACACCCCAACCGTGAACAGTTGTTACGTCGCTATGATTGAATAAATGATAAATAAGTGCTGGAACTGCAACTCCTCCTATTGCGGCCAAAACCGGAAGTGAAGCGTGTTTGATCGAGGAAAGTTCCCCTTCTATAATTTCTCGTTTTATTTCGAGACCTACTAATAGAAAAAATATTGCCATTAATCCGTCGTTGACCCATAAAATAACTGGATAACGAAGTTTTATTCCTCCAGCTTCAAATCCTAAATTTGTTTCTAATAGATGGGCAAAATCTTTTGCAACGGGCGAATTTGCCAGAAGCAATGAAACAACAACACAAAAAATAAGAACTATACCACTCGATGATGACTTGTGGAAGAAATTCTTAAAAGCGGTTAGATTAATTATTTTTTTTTCCATAGCTCACAAAAATAATATTTTTATGCAATAAGCCCGCATTTCTGCACAATATTTAGTCTAGAAATATGAAATTTTAACTATTAATTTTCCTTAACGAATTGGTTTTAAATTTTGAAGATGAATGAGAGTTGAAATATGTTAGCTTATGCAAAATTTTTGTTAAGGTGTTGAAATAATATCTCTTTAATAAAAATTTATATAACTTTAAAAATCAAATAAATCTTTATGGAAACTGCTATTAAAAATGATCATAACATATATTATAAAGAGCATAAGAATTTACTCGACAATTACCTACGTATACGAGCAGCGAGTGAGAAAATCTGTGCTCCACTAGAAATCGAAGACTATGTAGTTCAGAATATCGCAGATGTAAGTCCGCCGAAATGGCATTTAGGACATACTTCTTGGTTTTTTGAAACTATGATTCTCAAACCTTATCTAGAAGGCTACGAAATATTCGACTTGAATTATAATTATGTCTTTAATAGTTATTACGAAACAATTGGCGCTCGAGTTATTAGAACAGATCGTGGAAATTTAAGCCGGCCAACTGTAGGTCAAGTTTATGCATATCGAGCTCACGTAGATGCGGGAATAAAGAAATTTTTGGAAAATCCATTACCTGAAGATCTTTTACCAATATTTTTACTTGGCTTAAATCACGAACAGCAGCATCAAGAATTACTACTTACAGATATCAAATTTATTCTTGGAAACAACCCTCTGCTTCCATCTTACTCAAATACTTCAATTGAGAAGGGAACTGAAATTTTGGAGGAATCATTTCTAACTTTTCGAGAAGGTGTATATGAGATTGGACACGAAGGAAAAGGTTTCTGTTTCGATAATGAATTAGATCGACATAAGGTCTATATCAATCATTTTGAAATAAGTGAAAACCTCGTTTCCAATCAAGAATATCTCGATTTTATGGAAGATGGAGGTTATAAAAATTTCCGATTATGGCACTCGGATGGTTGGGAATGGAAAAAAGAGCGAGATGCAAAAGCGCCGTTATACTGGCATAAAATTAATGAAGAATGGCAATATTACACATTAAATGGATTGTCTGGAATTGATATGAAGCAGCCAGTTACGCATATAAATTATTATGAAGCTTATGCTTTTGCAAATTGGAAAAAGATGCGACTCCCTACCGAAGCAGAATGGGAAGTAGCTTCGCAAAATTTAAATTGGGGCGATCGCTGGGAGTGGACTCAAAGTGCGTACTTGCCCTATCCAGGATTTGCAATGGCCGAAGATGCAACGGGAGAATACAATGGAAAGTTTATGGTAAATCAGATGATATTGAGAGGAGCTTCGATTGCGACTCCCGATGGACATAGCAGACCAACATATAGAAATTTTTTTCAGCCACACTTACAATGGCAATACACTGGAATAAGACTCGTAAAATAAAATTATGATAGAAAACACCTTTACCAAAGACATTCTTCAGGGACTAACTGCGTCCCCAAAATACCTGCAGTCCAAATATTTTTATGACGCAAAAGGCGATATGTTATTCCAAAAAATCATGCAAGCTCCTGAATATTATTTAACAGATGCCGATATGGAAATCTTTGAAGAGCAATCTGATGATATTTCGAATGTATTATCAGAAGATTCAAATTATTTTGATGTTGTAGAATTGGGCGCCGGCGACGCCACAAAATCCACACATCTTCTGCAAGCACTACTAAGAGGGAAAAAGGATTTTTGTTACTATCCCATTGATATATCTGAGAATATAATTGAACAACTTGAAGAGGAAATTCCTAAAAGGGTTCCGTCTGTTACTGTTACAGGTTTAGCTGGAGAATATTTGCCAATGCTTGAAGAGCTGAATAAAATGACGACAAAAAAGAAAGTTGTTTTATTTCTAGGTTCTAGTATCGGAAACTTTGAAACGCAAAATGCAACATCATTTCTCAAAGCTCTAAACGCTCATCTCAATAAGGGAGATAAACTGCTAATAGGTTTTGACTTAAAGAAAAATCCGCATCAAATCCTTGCTGCTTATAATGACAAAGAGGGAATTACAAAGGATTTTAATCTTAATTTACTTAAACGTATCAACGATACTTCTAATGCAGATTTCGATTTGGATTCTTTTGAACATTATCCAACTTACGATCCAATAACCGGAACTTGTAAGTCGTATTTAATTAGCACAAAAGATCAAAAGGTCTCGATTGACGGTCAAATAATAGAATTTCAAAAAAATGAACCTATCTATATGGAAATGTCTCAAAAATATGCCGAAAGCGATATTGAAGAGCTCTGTCGGGCTGCGGGATTTGTGAACGAACATTTGTTTTACGATTCCAATAAATGGTACTGTAATACACTTTGGAAAAAAGCTTAAAAAAAAATCGCTGTAAGTTTCTGATAAACTCACAGCGATTTTTTTATTTAATTGAATTTTAAAACTTCGATTTCTGAATTCTCATTGCATTTAGAATCGCAATTAGCGCTACTCCTACATCGGCAAAAACTGCTTCCCACATTGTAGCAAGACCTCCAGCTCCTAGTATTAAAACTACTGCTTTTACGATAAATGCTATTGTAATATTTTGCCAAACGAT
>JBBSRP010000115.1:0-9612 GCA_038242935.1 Flavobacteriales bacterium | reverse complement strand
CCGTAGGGACGGGATTATAATTATGCGGTTTTTGCAAAAGAGATTTTTGCACGTTTTGATGTCCTTGCTCTCTCAATCTTTCAATGTGATAAATCGTTATCCAAAACATTAATTTAAAGTTGCATTGTACCAAATGCCATTTTTAATCATCCTATCATCGCAAATCTTTCGATTTATATGGGCCGTCCCTATGGGACTTAAACGGCTTGTCATTTTTTTATAAACCCACGGTTGAAACCGTGGGCTACAATAATGATCGTCCCGATGGGACTGAGGAATCGTGGTGTCAAATTATCATAACCCAAGGTTGCGTCGTGGGCTTAGATATGCCGCACCTTCGGCGCTGAGGAATAAAAGGTCAACAATACCAACGATTACTAAAGCTGGAGACTATTTATATGAGGAAAAATTGAAATAACAGAGTAAAAGTCCCAGAGGGGCGGCATTATTGTTACCCGCTGCTTTAGCAGCGGGTAAACAGGATTATGACGGAGCAAAGAATCTCGTAGGAACGGTATTATAATTACGCGGTTTTTGCAAAAGAGATTTTTGCACGTTTTGATGTGCTTGCTCTCAACCTTTCAATGTGATAAATCGTTATCCAAAACATTAATTTAAAGTTGCATTGTACCAAATGCCATTTTTAATCATCCTATCATCGCAAATCTTTCCATTTATATGGGACGTCCCTATGGGACTTGAATGGCTTATTAATTTTTATAAACCCACGGTTGAAACCGCGGGCTAGTATATGCCGCACCTTCGGCGCTGAGGAATAATTGATACCGATTATGACTCCTATATATAAGGAGAGAATATTTCATTCTACGAAATCCAATATTGGAGACGCAATTCAAATTGGAATCACCACATACCGGGTCCCATAATCTCGATATATCAATAGGAATAGGCTTTAGCCCATTCCATAAAACATCCATTCCACAAAATCCCAATTTCCCAAAATCACGGAAGAACAAATTTCAAAATTGAAAACATCAAAACAATGTACTCAATCTCGATACATCAATAGGAATGGGCTTTAGCCCATTCCATAAAACATCCATTCCACGAAATCCCAATTCGATAAAATCACGGAAGAACAAATTTCAAAATTGAAAACATCAAATCAATGTACTCAATCTCGAGACAATCAATAGGAATGGGCTTTCGCCTATTCAACAAAATACCCATTCAACAAAATCCCAATTCCCCAAAATCACGGAAAGAGAACAACTTGAAAAATGAAAACATCAAATCAATGTACTCAATCTCGATACATCAATAGGAATGGGCTTTAGCCCATTCCACAAAACATCCATTCCACAAAAATCCCAATTCGACAAAATCACGGAAGAACAACAATTTCAAAATTGAAAACATCAAATCAATGTACACAATCTCGTTACATCAATAGGATTGGGCTTTAGCCCATTCAGCAAAATCCCCCCTTTCAAAAAAACACCCATTCAATAGCTATTGATGTTCATGAAAAATTGAAATTTGAAAACCAATCATCTTGCCACATCTAATGTTTCAGCCCCGATAGAAACGGAAATCCCGGCGTGGGGATTTGCCTTTTGGTAGCAGCGGCGGGAAAGAGCGACTAACGGAAGCTCCTTGCCCGCCACTGCTACGGCAAATGTCCGCGCTGGATTGTAGAGAATAGCGGGAATAGCTGCCAAATTAAAAAAATATTATTGAAAAGACCAAAGTGCAGGTCACGGATTTTCTAAATTGTAGAGCAGCTAATGAAAAATCAAAATTTTCTAAAACTGTCTAAAATGACCGATGAAATAGCTGTGGAGTGAAATTGCGGTGGGAGAATTTTGGGCATAAAAAAACCGCCTAACTTACGTTAAGCGGTTTTACAATTTGGAGCCGGCGGAGGGACTCGAACCCACGACCTGCTGATTACAAATCAGCTGCTCTAGCCAACTGAGCTACGCTGGCGACTCAAAATTCTGGTGCAAATATAGGAGCATTTTCGTATTCTCCAAAATATTATTGACCTTTTTTTGAAAATATTTTTACTGTAGATTGTTGATTTTAGTAACCAATTGGTTTGCAACATCTTCTAAATCTTGATTGATCTGTTTGAAGTGCTCTTTTTTATTTTCAACTTTTTTAGCGTTTACTTTTACGATCAATTGATCGAAAGCAGCGATTGCCTCATCGATTAAAGCATTTGAAGATTCTGTTGGATGTCCTGTTGTAGCCATCTCCCACATATAAACTGCTTCAATAATATCTCCTAAAACGTAATTGATGTCTTTTTTTAAATTCTTAACGTTTGCCATTTTCTTTTAATTTTTATTTGCGTGCAAAAGTACACTAATTCTTTGTATAATACTATGAAATATAAATTTCTAATAATGAGCCTTTTCCAATCAGTTTGAAATCGACCATGTTTGCTGGTATCAAAACTGTATCTCCTTTTATATAATTATAAGTATCCGATTGGTGCCTGATCTGGAAACTGCCTTCGACACACATATATACTTTGAAACATTCACCCTCATGGTAAACGACCATCTCGCCATCAAGAGGAATTATACTGGTCGTGAAAAACGGACTCTGCACTAGCGCATTGCTCTGATTCTCTATGGTAATATAGTTGATTTTGGCATCTGTAGCGTCATAATTGATAGCATCGAGCGCCAGATCTGTATGTAAGTCGCGGGCTTTGCCGTTCTTGTCTTTTCGATTCCAATCGTACACTCTATAGGTGATATCTGAGGATTGCTGAATCTCCGCTAGGAAAACTCCGGCTCTAATAGCGTGCACAGTTCCTGTTTCTAGAAAGAAAACATCGCCTTTCTGAACTTTAACTTCGTTGAGAAGAGGCAATAAATCCTTGTTTTCCAGCGCATCAATATAAGTCTGTCGGTTGGTATCTTTATTGAAACCTACTACCAATTCGGCATCAGGATCTGCCTGCATAATATACCACATCTCGGTTTTGCCCAAACATCCGTGGCGCTCAAGGGCGAGTTCGTTATTGGGGTGTACTTGAATAGACAAGTCATCTTTGGCGTCTATAAACTTAAATAAAAGCGGAAATTTTTTTCCGAAACTTCTGCAAATAGCACTGCCAAGAATTTCGTTGGGAAATTCTTCAATAAGATTTACAATGCTTCTGTCCTTGTAAACACCATTTGAAACAATGCTCTCTGAACCTTCGACCGCAGATAACTCCCAGCTTTCGCCGATATTATCTTGAGTGAAATCTTTATGTAGTAATGAATTTAGTTTCTGTCCGCCCCAAATTTTTTCTTTCCAAATAGGAACAAATTGTAATGGATATATTTTTGCTTTCATAGAGTCTGTTTTATTTCCCTGCATAAAACACAGAATTTCTCGCTGTTTCATGAAGTGTAACCTCAAGATCGAGGCTAGATTTTAACTTTGCTCTAAGTTTGTTCCAAATCACCACTACGATATTTTCGGCCGTAGGATTTAGATTTGCGAATTCGGCGACATCCAAATTTAGATTTTTGTGATCAAAAGGCTTTTCTACCTCTTCTTCTATTAGGTCTGCGAGATGCTTGATGTCCATTACATATCCTGTTTCGGGATCAATTTCTCCTATTACGCTGACCATAATGTCGTAATTATGTCCGTGAAAGTTGGGATTGTTGCATTTGCCAAAAACCTGCTCGTTTTTCTCGTCAGACCAATCTTCGCGATGCAAGCGATGGGCGGCGTTAAAGTGGGCTTTTCTACTAACTGTAACTTTCATAGTTTTTATAAGTGTTTTGAAAATTATTCTGAAGTGCTAAAAATGCTTATTACTTTTTATTTTCTTCTAAATAATGATCAAATTTTTGAAAAATAATTTTGAACCACTCCGTATATAATTCAGGCGAACTGCTGATGTCATTTTTGATATCTTCTGTGCTCATCCATTTCCACGACGCAACCTCATCTTCATTTATCTGTGGCTCTTGATTTGAATGTCCGATCATAACATGGTCTAATTCATGCTCTGTAAGTCCATTATCAAAAGTAGCTTTGTAAATAAAGTGAAAAAGATACGTAATATCTGTTACAAAACCCATTTCTTCTTGCAATCTACGTGTTCCAGCCTGAATATTGCTCTCGCCTACTCGCTGATGACTGCAACAAGTGTTAGTCCACAAAAGTGGCGAATGATATTTATGTGCGGCTCGCTGCTGCAGCATGACTTCATTATTATCATTTAAAACAAATATTGAAAATGCTCTGTGCAATACTGCTTTCTCGTGTGCTTCCAGCTTGGGCATTGTGCCTATTTGCTGATCATTTTCATTAACCAAAATAACTTCTTCTTCTTTCATAGTATATTATAGCAAATTCAAAATTACAAAAAAGTATTGCAATACATAGGATATTAAGAAATTGGCAACAGATTAATTTATTTATAATGAAAGACTCTCAGCAATTTTGATGGCACATTTCTCTCCGTCAATGGCTGCCGAAATTATTCCGCCTGCATATCCGGCTCCTTCTGCACACGGATATAGACCTTTAATTTGCAAATGCTCATAACTTATTGGATCTCGAGGAATACGAACAGGCGAAGATGTTCTAGACTCCGGAGCATGCAAAACCGCCTCGTTTGTAAGATATCCTCGCATTGATTTTCCAAATTCTTTAAATCCCTGTCGCATTATTTCGGTTAGAAAACCAGGAAATACTTCCCCTAGTTCTACCGAAGTTGTCCCGGGAACGTACGAAGTTTTTGGAATTGACGACGAAACGGTTGTTGTTGTAAAATCGACCATTCGCTGTGCCGGCACATTTTGCGTTTTCCCTGCTAATGCCCATGCATTCTGTTCAATACTCTTCTGGAAATGCATTCCTGCCAAAGCACCGTATTTTTGGAAAGGCTTGAAATCTTCTAAAGTTAATTCGACCACTATTCCTGAATTTGCTGTTGGTTGATCTCGTCTTGAAGGCGACCATCCGTTGGTTACAACTTCACCCGGACTTGTAGCGCAAGGTGCAATTACTCCCCCCGGACACATACAAAAAGAGTACATTCCTCTGCCGTTGACTTGTTTTACAATTGTATATGGTGCGGGAGGCAAATAATCTCCTCGGAAATCGCAATTATATTGAATACTATCTATTAATTCCTGCGGATGTTCAGCGCGAACACCCAAAGCAAATGGTTTGGCTTCGATAAAAATCTGCTTTCTGTCCAGCAATTCATAAATATCTCTGGCCGAATGTCCTGTCGCTAGAATAAGTTTTGATGCTTCGATAGTACTTCCGTCTTGGATTTTGACTCCCTGAATTGTATTATTTTTTACAATAATATCTACAACTCGAGTTTCGAACAGCACGATGCCACCATATTCGATAATTTTCTCACGAATATCGGCAATTATTTTTGGAAGTTTATTAGTTCCAATATGAGGATGTGCATCTACAAGAATATCGTCGGGTGCACCAAAGGCAACAAACAACTTCAAAATTCTGTCTACATCTCCTCTTTTTTTGGATCTTGTATAAAGTTTTCCGTCAGAATAGGTTCCGGCTCCACCTTCGCCAAAGCAGTAGTTGGAATCTTCGTCTACTATATGTTCAATATTTAATGCTTTTAAGTCTCGACGTCTAGCGCGTACATCTTTGCCTCGCTCAATAACTATAGGTTTCAATCCAAGTTCTATAAGTTGCAACGCCGCAAATAATCCGGCGGGGCCTGCTCCTATTACTAATACTTCTTGAGCTTGACTCACATCTTTGTATTCTGGAAGCTGAAACTCTTCTTCATTAATTTCTTCTCCTGCTAGATAAATACGAAGTTTAAGATTTATCTTGACCGATTTCTGCCTCGCATCTACTGATTTTTTGACAATTACAATCTTTGCAATATCTGAAATACTTATATGCAATTGCTTGCTAACAGTATTTCTTAGCAGTTCGTCGGTAGCAGCGATTTCGGGAGTTACTTGTAAAAGCAGTTCTTGTGGCATATCAAAATTTTGGCAAAAATAGTTATTTGATTTTACTTTTTTCTTCAAAAGCACGCAAAGCAAACGACGCTAACCAATGTTCTCCAGCATAATTTCCATCAACAACTGATGGCAATGAAAACTGAAGGTGGTAATCAGCGAGTTTTTTAAGATGCGAAAACTCTGTTGGATACTGCTGGATAAGATGATAGAAATTCCACGCACGACTAAAATTAAGACCGTCAAGGTGTACCAAATGCCCATCGGTTCTGTCGGAAACTTTGGCTACTTCCCAAGTGAAATTTTTAGAAAATAATTGTGGTGTAAATTTTTTGAGCCACTTTAAGAATTCGCTTTTCGGCAAAATACGTTGCATTATCGCTACTTCTTCCATACACGGCGATAGAAAATCATTTCCACCTGGCTCCCAACTCATCGGACAATTTTGATCAGAAAGAAATAATCTTTTAGCATTCTCAGTCAGAACCTTTTTGAAGGCTTCATTATGAGAAAATTCCGCATAATCCCACGCCATCGTTTGCCCGAAGGCAGTACTAGAATGTGTACCTACTCGAATTGGATATAAAAGTTTCGGTAAAAACTCCGTATATCTTTCTATAAATAGGTTTGTCAAAGGTTTTAGATTTTCGGCTAATTCTTTCGCGTAAGCGTCATTTGACATTTCCAGTTCCAATTGTAATTTCAGTAACCAAGTCCAACCATACATACGCTCAAAAGTTTTTTCATGCTTTTTCGATACATAAAGTATTTCTTGATTGATGTTTTCTTTGGATAAATTAATTTTTAATTTCTCAATAATTTCTGCTTTATTCTCCAAATTCGGAAAATTATTCAGCAGATGCACCAAACTCCAATGTCCGTGAACAGAAGAATGCCAATCAAAACAGCCATAAAAAGCAGGATGCAGTTTTTTTGGCGATTGAATTTCAGTACTATCAATCAGGTATTGACTTAATTTATTTGGATATTCTTGCTGCAAACATTTAAGCGGCAAGGAGGCTAAATGATTGGCTTGTTCTAACGACAAAACTTGTGAAGATGCAGAAATAGACACAAATAAAAGAAAAGCAATAACTATTTTCATAAAGCGATTTTTAGAATTTTATAAAACTTATTTTTGTAATAAATTACTACTACAATGTCGAGAAATATAAAACTGATTTGGGATTTTAGAGGAATGGACGCAGCCAAAATTGCCGAACATCACGAAATTCATCTTAAAGAATATGTTGCAATGAAAAATCTTGATTGCTCAATTACGGGACATACTTCTTTTGGCGATATGCATTCTATTGCTTTTATGGTTGTAAAAGAAGTCGATATGATTTCTGTACGCGATGCACTGCGACCGCAACGTGGTGAAGTTTACGAAATGTAAAATTTTTAGTTCGCTACCTCGCTGATAAATCGTATTCGCATCAATCTTAGTTCGAGAGTATCAAAATCTCCTTCAAACTCCTTGAGTGCTTCTTCAATATTATCCGATTGCGACTCCATAAAGTAATCATGAATTTCTTGCTGCTGATCGTCGTCAAGCATTTCGTCTATCCAATATTTGATATTTAGCTTTGTTCCCGAATATACAATCTGCTCCATCTCCTTTATGAGAGCATCCATATTCATTTTTTTTGCGGAAGCAATATCATCCAATGAAAGTTTTCTATCAATATTTTGAATAATATAAAGCTTATTGGCAGAATTGGCGCCGGTCGAACGCACTACAAGATCATCGGGTCTGCTAATATTATTTTCATCAACGTGCGTTCTGATTAGCATAGCGAAATCGCCACCGTACTTTTTGGCTTTTCCTTCTCCTACTCCATGCACATTTGCAATTTCCTCAATACTGATCGGATATTTTAATGCCATATCTTCAAGTGAAGGATCTTGAAACACCACAAATGGAGGAACGCCAAATTTCTTCGCAACTTTTTTACGCAAGTCTTTCAGCAGAACCATTAGCTGCTCGTCTATTACACCACCAGCTTTGGCAGCAGTTACAATAGCTTCATCACTACTATCGCTGTATTCATGATCTTCAGACATCATAAATGAAATAGGATTTTCGATAAAATCTAGACCTTTCTTAGTGATTTTTACGATTCCATAAGTTTCAATATCTTTAGAAAGATATCCTGCCACTAATACTTGTCTTAATAAAGCCATCCAATAACGCTCATCCTGATCTTTTCCTGATCCAAAATACGGCTGAACATCTGTGCGATGCGCCTTGATAGTTGCATTTACACGACCTATCAGTGTAAATACTATTCCTTTGGATTTATATACGTGCTTAGTAGCTTTTACAATTTCCAATAATTTTACGACATTATCTTTTGCTTCAACTTTTGCTTTCGGATTTCTTATGTTGTCATCCATATCGGCACCGTCGCCCGTTTCTGAGTCAAAAGATTCACCAAAGTAGTGCAGTAAAAACTTACGTCTTGACATCGATGTTTCGGCGTAAGCCACAACTTCCTGAAGAAGTGCAAAACCTATTTCTTGCTCTGCAATTGGCTTACCAGAAAGAAATTTTTCTAATTTCTCAACATCTTTATACGAATAATATGCAATACAATGTCCTTCGCCTCCATCACGACCAGCTCTACCGGTTTCTTGGTAATAACTTTCTAGAGATTTTGGAATATCGTGGTGAATAACAAAACGCACATCTGGCTTGTCAATTCCCATTCCGAATGCAATTGTGGCCACTACCACATCTACATCTTCCATTAGAAACATATCCTGATGACGTGCTCTTGTTTTGGCATCTAAACCAGCGTGATATGGAACAGCACTAATGCCGTTGACCTGCAAAACGTGCGCTATTTCTTCTACTTTCTTGCGACTCAAGCAATAGATAATTCCCGATTTGCCTCTGCGTTGCTTAATAAAACGAATAATATCCGATTCGATATTTTTTGTTTTAGGGCGAACTTCATAAAAAAGGTTAGGCCTATTAAAGGATGCTTTGAAAGTAGTGGCGTCAACCATCTCTAGATTTTTCAAGATATCTTCCTGCACTTTTGGGGTAGCAGTAGCGGTTAAACCTATAACAGGCACATTGCCCAATTGTTTTATAATATTTTTTAGATTGCGATATTCTGGTCGAAAATCATGTCCCCACTCAGATATGCAGTGCGCTTCATCAATTGCGACAAATGATATCGGCACCGTTTTCAGAAACTGAACGTACTCGTCTTTCGTTAAAGATTCTGGCGCTACGTAAAGTAATTTTGTAAGTCCTGATGTGATATCGGTTTTTACTTGTGCAATTTCGGTTTTGGTCAATGAAGAGTTTAGCACGTGCGCGATTCCTGCGTCTGGTGACAAGCTGCGTATGGCGTCTACTTGGTTTTTCATTAAGGCTATCAAGGGGGAAACTACTATTGCAGTACCGCCAAGCATCAGCGCTGGAAGTTGATAGCAAAGTGATTTCCCTCCTCCAGTAGGCATAATTACAAAGGTGTTATTTCTGGCTAGTAAACTATTTATTACTGCCTCTTGTAGCCCTTTAAATTGGGAGAAGCCAAAATGTTTTTTTAATTCTTTGAAGATGTCAATTTGGGTTGAATTCATTCTGTGTTAATGGTAATTTTGTATAAATTTGCAACAGATAAATATACTTATTTTCTTTTACACCAACAAATTT
>JBBSRP010000114.1:0-9709 GCA_038242935.1 Flavobacteriales bacterium | reverse complement strand
CAGACGAAATTACGTTTGAGCCAAACACTTTTGATAATCTAACATTAAAGAATTTAAAAGCTAAGGGTTATTTGATAAATGAGAAAAACACTCCTATAATTGGAAAAGTAGATGCTATTTTGGTTTTGCCAAATAAATCCCTCGAAGGCGGCGCGGATTTTAGAGGAGACGATACTGCGGTGGGGTTTTGAAAATTTGTATAATGTATACTGTAAAATTGTATGGTATAAAATATAGGATTGTGATTCAGAAAATCGTTGGTGCCTTACACAAAATGAAATTCCTTCTTCTTCAGTTGTAATTCTAACATTTAAAAAAGTTGTTGTAAATTTCGCCTTCACAATCTTTTAATTTTGATCCTTTAGATTTTTTCGATCATTTAGATTTCTAATTCAAAACCGATGAACTTTCTCGCACATATCTTCTTATCCCAAAATATTGACAAAGTCAAAATCGGAAACTTTATAGCGGACAGTGTTCGAGGGAATAATTATTCTGATTTTGACGAAAATGTGCAAAAGGGAATTCTTCTGCACCGACAGATTGATACTTTTACTGATGCTCATCCTATTTTTAGAATTGGTACAAAACGACTTCATTCTCGTTACCATCATTATGCGGGTGTAATTCTCGATGTTTTTTATGATCATTTTCTAGCTCGAAATTGGTCAAAATACAGCTCAGTTCCTTTGCAAGAACACAATCACACCTTTTATCAATTACTCGAAGACAATCTTGAGTGGCTGCCAGAACGCATTCATTATATGTTGCCATACTTGAAAAAACAAGATTGGCTGACAAACTACTCCACAATTGCAGGTATTTCAGAAGTTTTATTCCAAATGGATCGACGCACAAAATTTGAATCGAAGATGCAGTTTGCTGCCGAAGAATTGGAGGAATATTACGACGAATACGAATCTGAATTTTTTCAGTTTTTCGAAGAGTTGCGACAGTTTGTGGATCAGAAGTGGGAAGAGATAAAATAAACTTCAGTAATTATCCTTTTTATAAGAAACGACTGAACTTTTGCACGTACGTTCAACAAGTTGCATAAATTCTTTAACATATTCTTAGAAATTTGAGCCTTCAAAATACTTCATTAAAGAAGTATCTTTGTACTTTCAAAATTTTCTATGCAAGACAATACTAATACTATAGAGGTTCAAGGCGCTCGCGTCCATAATCTCAAAAATATTGATGTTACTATTCCCCGTGAACAACTTGTGGTAATCACAGGTCTTTCAGGATCGGGAAAATCCTCACTCGCATTTGATACTATTTATGCCGAAGGACAACGCCGTTATGTGGAGACTTTCTCTGCTTACGCACGTCAGTTTTTGGGTGGATTAGAAAGACCAGACGTTGACAAAATTGATGGACTTTCGCCAGTAATTGCGATTGAGCAAAAAACTACAAGTAAAAGTCCACGATCTACAGTGGGGACAATTACAGAGATTTACGATTTCCTTCGTTTGCTTTACGCTAGAGCCAGTGACGCGCATAGCTATGTGACAGGCGAAAAAATGGTTAGTTATAATGATGAGCAAATTCGATCATTGATTTTTGAAAATTTCAATGGCAAGCGAATCAATATTCTTGCGCCAATAATTAGAGCTCGTAAAGGACATTATGGCGAATTATTCGCTCAAATCGCCAAGCAAGGCTATCTAAAAGTTCGAGTGAATGGAGGTATCCGCGAAATAACTCCTGGAATGAAACTTGACCGTTATAAAACCCACGATATCGAAATTGTCATTGATCGTATGGTAATTGACGAAAGTCCAGAAAACGCAAAACGACTTGAAGAAAGCATCAATACTGCGATGCATCGAGGCGAAAATGTATTGATGATTCTGGATCAAGACACAGACGAAGTTCGCTATTTCAGTCGAAACTTGATGTGTCCAACTTCGGGAATTTCATACCAAAATCCAGAGCCAAATAACTTTTCTTTCAATAGTCCGAAAGGTGCTTGTCCAAATTGTAATGGTTTGGGAACGGTAAATGAAATCAATCTGAAAAAGATTATGCCGGATCCTACTTTGAGTATAAATAAAGGAGGATTTGCGCCACTTGGAGAATATAAAAGTTCTTGGATTTTCAAACAGTTGGAAACAATTGGCGAGAAATTCGTATTTAAATTGACCGATTCTATTTCGAAGATTCCTTCGAACGCACTTGATATGATTTTGTTTGGCGGAAAAGAGAAATTTTCGGTTGAATCCAAAACTTTGGGAATTACCAAGGAGTACAAAATCGAATTTGAAGGAATTTCGAATTTTATTAAAAATCAGTACGAAACTGCCGATTCTACAAGCATCAGAAGATGGGCAAAAGATTTTATGGATGTTGTGCCTTGTCCAGAATGTCACGGAACGAGATTGCAGAAAGAGTCACTATATTTCAAGCTAAACGGACTAAATATTGCAGAATTATCTGATATGGATATTTCTGATCTTACCATTTGGTTTGCCGACTTGACAAATCACTTGACAGACAAACAAAAAAGTATAGCATCCGAAGTTGTAAAAGAAATTAGAGACAGACTAGCATTTTTGATGAATGTAGGACTTGATTACCTCGCACTTTCACGTGGAAGCAAAACACTTTCGGGTGGAGAAGCACAGCGTATCAGGCTTGCGACACAAATTGGATCACAATTGGTAGGGGTTCTATATATTCTAGATGAGCCAAGTATTGGTTTGCATCAACGTGATAATGAGAAACTTATTCACTCACTTGAAAATTTGCGTGATATTGGAAATTCGGTTATTGTGGTCGAACACGATAAGGATATGATTTTGCGAGCTGATTATGTCATTGATATTGGTCCAGCAGCAGGAAAATTTGGCGGGCAGATTGTAAGCCAAGGAACGCCAGCGCAGCTTCTCATAGAACATACAACAACGGCACAATATTTAAACGGAGAATTGGAAATCGAAATTCCGAAAGAGCGTCGCAAAGGAAACGGAAATTTCTTAAAACTAACCGGAGCGACTGGAAATAACCTGAAAAATGTGAGTATTAGTTTGCCATTGGGAACTTTGATTTGCATAACAGGAGTTTCTGGAAGTGGAAAATCAACTCTGATTAATGGAACACTTTATCCAATATTAAATGCACATTACTTTAATGGAGTAAAAAAACCACAACCTTACAAAAAGATTGAAGGTTTGGAATTTCTTGACAAAGTAATTGAGATTGATCAAACACCAATTGGAAGAACACCACGTTCAAATCCAGCGACTTACACAGATGTTTTTACAGAAGTTCGAAATTTATTTGCAATGACGTCCGAAAGTATGATTCGTGGTTATAAAGCGGGACGATTTAGCTTTAACGTCAAAGGTGGAAGATGCGAAACCTGCGGCGGATCTGGAGTTCGAACTATCGAAATGAACTTTTTGCCCGACGTTTATGTAGAATGTGAAACTTGTTACGGAAAACGCTTTAACAGAGAGACTTTGGAAATTCGATACCGTGGAAAAAACGTTTCGGATGTGCTGAATATGACTGTTGATGAAGCGGTGGAATTCTTTGAGAATATTCCGAAGATTTATAGAAAAGTCAAAACAATTCAGGATGTTGGTTTAGGATATATTACATTAGGACAACAAAGCACAACACTTTCGGGTGGCGAGGCGCAACGTATAAAATTAGCTTCTGAACTCTCTAAGAAAGATACTGGAAATACCATTTATATTCTTGACGAACCCACTACAGGCTTACACTTTGAAGATATTCGAATTCTGATGCAAGTAATTAATAGACTTGTAAATAGAGGTAATACGATCGTAATTATTGAGCATAATATGGACGTGATCAAACTTGCCGATTATATTATAGATGTTGGTTATGAAGGTGGGCAGAAAGGCGGTCAGATTATCGCAAAAGGTACGCCTGAGCAAGTTGCCAAAGTTAAAAAGAGTTATACTGCTGAGTTTTTGAAAAAAGAATTGGCGCAGTAATAACAGACAAAATATTTTGAAATTATATTAGAAACGGGACATTGAATCCCGTTTTTTTTTTGAATATAACTTTTAGTTTTTTTTGGGTGTGCCCTCTTTCCTGCTTTTAAGGAGCAGGAAAGAGGTCGGCCTATCCACTATATCTTTTTTGATAGCTTTTGCATTCGCAAAGCTATCAAAAAAAGGATGCCGTTCCTATGCCTCACACGAAAGACGTCGTTGATAGAACTTTTACCCGTGATTGCCACAAACCCGAGCGAAGCGACCTGACGTAGCAAATCCCGCAGACAAGAAAGCCATTTTTTTTTGGCACAAAAGACGAGTGAAAATCCTGCTGATGAAATGCAGCAAAAATCAGGATATAGCTGCTAAAAATTATCCTCCAAAACCACTTCATCGTTCTTAAGTGATTTATTAATTTTGAATTGCAGTAACACAACCATCGCCGAAAAAGCAACCGTAATTATTAGCAACAAAATTCCTATTTCGTGAGATATAGACGATAAATCGCCTCCATAAAAAGCAATTTTTCTAAAGCCACTCAAAAATTGCGTGACCGGAATAAATTGGGCAATATTGGCAATAAAACTAGGGATCGCTTCGGTAGGCCAGGTAAATCCACTCAAAATAAATGCTGGTGTAGAAATCACCATCAATAATTCCGTTGCTTTTAATTGACTCGGAATCGCGATAGAAAAAAGCATCCCGATAACCATTGACGCCAAAGTTAAAAGGATTGTTAGGACGAGCATTGGGAAATTGAAGATATCTGCCGTGATTTTGAAATGTGGAAAAAGTAGGCTTACAAATAGCCACATAAACGGCAGCATCAATAGAAAGGGTACGGCTTTTAATAAAATATGATAGAACGACGATTTGCTATTTTTTATTAGAATCTTAAAATATCCATCTTCAAAATCTCTCGAAAAAACTAAAGCCATTGCCAGAAAAATCACTTGCTGCATAATGGCAGCGAGGATTCCCGGAAGCATAAAAGTGACGTAATTCCCAGTCGAATTATAGAGTTTATTGAAATTTATTTTGAAACTTTCAAACGAAGTTTTGGCTTGAACGGGATGCATTCCTTGCTTTTTGAGTCCTTCTATTTCGAAACCTGCATTCAATGTTATCAAAACCGTATTGATATTATTACTTGCGGTATTGGCGTTGACAATATTCGCCATATTGAGATCGACAAGAATTTCAGGATGCTTTTTTTGTAAGACATTTTTTTCAAATTCTGCTGGCAAAGTAATTACCGCCGCATATTGTTCGGTTGGCATTTCTTTAATGATATTGCCCGCAGTCGAGCGCACATCTACGACATACAAGCCTTCGTTGTCTTGAAAAGCATCGATAATTTTGTCTGTTGCAGGGCTACGGTCCTGATCGATAATCACAATCGGTAGATCTTTGACTTTTGCTTGCTGATATACATATCCAAACAAAACTCCATATCCGATAGGTGCTCCGAAAAATATCGCTAGCAAAACTCCATTCGAAAAAATACGTCTAAACTCGACTTTGACTAAGCTTATAAAATTTTTCATAGGTTAGTTTTTTAGAAGAATTGTAGCATTGGTATAAAATTTCTGCTGTGAAACATCTGCTATTGGCACCACTTTTAACTCATATATAGATTCTGAAAGTTCATACAAAGGCGAAGTGCTTGTAATATCAGCATACTGCGCCAATTGTTTGATAGCGACAATTTTTGCTCTCGTTTCTTGTTTTGTGTAAGGATTGACAACCACGAGCTCCTTACCAACTTCAAAATCATAAATTTTTGATTCTGGAATAGTGAATCTAAAATAAATGCTATTTGTTATATAACCGTTGAACAGAGTAAATCCAGGAGTCAGCAACTCACCTTCTTCCAAGCTAATTGTTTCGATAGACATATCGGCAGGTGCAATTAAATACTGCTCATTTGATGCTGAAATCACTTCTTCTTTTGCACCAAGAGCTCTGTCCAATTGCCCTTGTGCTTGGTCTCGTTGCTCTGACCTCACTCCTTTTGTTATCTCGTTACGTTTTGCAGTCAGGCCTTTTACTTGGGCTTTGGCCATCTTGAGTTTCATTCGGACTTCGTCAAATTGCTGTTGACTTACTAATGAGTCCTTATACATATTTTGCAATCTATTAAAGGATTCTTGCGCAAATTCGAGTTGTGCTTGCGCCGAATTTACTTGTCCGTCAATTTGACTAATTTGCTCGGCAGTTGCGCCGTTATGAGCCATATTCAACTGACCTTTCGCTGCGGTAATGGCACCTTCGGCTTGCATCATTTTTGCATTCACTTCTGGAATATTCATTAGCGCAAGCGTATCGCCTTTTTTGACAGTTTGACCTTCTTCTACGTAGATTTTTTGAATTCTACCCCCAATTTTACTGCTTACTGAAATAGTTTCAAATTTCACTTTTCCACGATTTTCAGTAATCTTGTCACTATTGCAAGAGTTTAAAATAAGTAAGGAAAAAGTGCCTAATAGTATGGTTTTATAAGTATTCATCTTCTGTATGGTTTTGGTGATTTAATAAGCAAGTATACCTTTGGCGTGCAGCAAATCAGCTACAGCGCGACGTTCATTAAAGTACGACTCTTGTAGTTTAAAATTAGCTTTCTCGACATCAGTCAAAGCTTCTAGTACTTCGTTAATCGATGCTAAATTATTTTTGTATTGCTTGTTGACCATTTCATAAGTGTCATTTGCAAGTTCGATTTCCTTTTCGATTATTTTGGTATTTTGCTGACTCGATTGAAAGGACAACTCCGCTTTGATAATGCTCAATGCAATCATCTCTTCGGCATCTTGTATTTTCTCTCTATATTTTTGATTCTCTAATTGCGCTTTTTTACTTTTTAATCTGGAATGCCCGCCGTCATACAAATTCCATTTGATTCCAGCGCCTATGAACCATTTGGGATCTAACAATGATAAGTCATCTTCAATAAACTCGTAATGTCCTTTTACTGCTACTTTTGGAATAAAACTACTTTTCTCCATCTTGACTTGATACAACGTTGCTTTTTCTGCCTCTTCCAAAGCTTTTATTTCGTTGCGCTTTTCAATATTTGCAGATTCTACGACTGAAAATGATTTTAACTGTGGATCAATTAATTTCAAATTTGCTTTCGATTCGCCCGTAAGTTGATGAAGCATTTCGACTAACAGAATATTATTATGTTCAAACTCTAACTTCTTTGCGGCTAATTGCTGTTGAGCGAGTTCAATTTTCTTACGACTTAATGGAGTTGTCAATCCGTTCTCTATCGCTTTTTTTACGTAATGCACTTGTTCATTTAAATAGTTTTCTGAAGTGGTCAGTACTTTTAGCGAAGCTTTTACTAATGCAAGTTTATCATAAGTCTCAATTATTTGTAAAGCAACTTTATCCTTTTCGGCCAGACCCAAATAATTTAAAGAACTTTCTTTATGCTTGCTTGCTTTGAGAGCATTGCTTGCTTCCAGTCCGCTAAATAAAACCCAATCCAAATCGACAGAGGATTTTAGAATATTTTTGTTTTGAAGGTTTGGAATTTCCTGCAACGGAATATTTTCTGGAAAAGGCGAATTAAACGGCAGTCCAACAGCATCTTTAATAACTAGTTTTTGGGTTGCCACCAATAAAGTTTGAGTATTGTCATCAAAAGTGATATCATCGTTTAGTCTTGTAAAACTTCCGTTTAAAGTAATTTTTGGCAAGAACACAGATTTAGCCAACTGTTGATCCACTTTAGCTTGCTCGGCATCAATGCGATTGCTAGTAATGTTTAGGTTTTTAGTGAGTCCTTTATAAATTAGATCCTGCAAAACAGGATCCAATTGCTGCGCATTGCTTAGAGATGGCGCTGAAATCGCGACGAGCAAAAGCAGAATCTTTAATGCAACTTTGTTAATGTTCATTTTAAGTAGTTTTATAAATACAATACAAAGATATCATTCAAATTTAATCTTTCATTTGACCTAGGTCAAATAGTGGACTGGATTGGGGATTTTGAGGATTTTGGAAAGTGGGTTAGATTGGCTTTACGTGTAGTCGGATGGTTTTGAGCGATGGGGATTGTAGATTTGCTTAAAATAGGTGTGATTTAGTTTGAGTGCACGGTCGAGACGCTAGCGCTAGCGGTCGAATTTACCAAAGAAATATTTAATCAAAATTACAAAGAAATTTAAAAAAAATCATTTAGAAGAATCACTTTTTCTGATGCGGCTTAAGGTTTCTTGAGTCATTCCTAAATAGGATGCAATATGTCCTAGTGGAACTTGATAGGCAATATCTGGAAACTCGGCGAGCATATAATCGTAGCGTTCACGAGCCGTTTGAAACTGAATAGCGTTAAGTTTATTGACCATTTTTGTAAGCATTTCGATAGAAACTATTCGACCTAGCTTTTCCATTTTTGGATATTTGGCGAAAAGCTGATCTATTTCTTCTTTTGAAATACTGTATAAAATAGAATCTTCGAGTACTTCTAGATAATATAAACTTGGACTTTGCTGAAAATAACTATCGACACTGGACATAAATTTGCCTACTCCAAAAAACCACTGTGTAATTTCTTTTCCGTTTTCATTAAGATAATAACTTCTGCCCATTCCGTGTTCTACATAATATAAGGATTGACAAATTTCTCCGTTACGAACTAGAATTTGGTTTTTATTGACAGATTCTTTCGTAAAGTGAGCAAGAATATCATTTAATTCTTCTTGTGTGAATGGCACTAAGGTGCTTAGAAAGTCGGAGATACTCATAAATGATCTGCAGTTCAAAATTGGTTACAATATATCAAAAAAACAGCACGAACACTGAAGAAATTCTCAAATTAAACCTGAAATTGCACAATTCAATAATAGTTTCCCAAAATGAATGAATTGTCAATTCTAAAATGAAAGGAATTATCAAAACAACTGAAGTTTTACTTATATTTGGTAATGTCCCGTAATAATGATAACTCTAAGATTATAGCCTTAGAATGAGATACAATCACTATTTTTGGATAAATGAATGCAAAGTATTTTATTTGAATAAAAATTACTGCTTGCACTATGAAAACAAACATTAAAACAACAAATCTTTAGAACTGGAGTTATTAAAAACGTAAACTCCTAGCCCTGATTGCCGTGGAAATCCCGCAGGCAAGAAAGCCTTTTTTTCTTAACACAAAAGAGCGACCGAAGGCAGCTCCTTTTGGGACTTAGAAAAAAGGATTTGTGCCGAGGAATTGCAACAAAAAGCAGGAAACAGCTTCTAAAAAACCAAAAAATACTAGAAAAAAGATGAGATTAGAAGATTTTGATAATGACGAGGATAAGGTAATTCAGGACCGAATGAAGCAAAAAACCTGGAATGAGATTCGTACGAATGATTCATGGGCGATTTTTAAAATTATGGCCGAATTTGTAAATGGCTATGAAACGATGGGTCGGATTGGACCTTGCGTAAGTATCTTTGGATCTGCTAGAACGAAGTCGACTGATCCTTACTATATTCTTGCCGAAAAGATTGCCTACGATATTAGTAAAGCCGGCTATGGCGTGATTACTGGCGGCGGTCCCGGCATTATGGAAGCTGGAAATAAAGGTGCGCATCGCGGTGGTGGAACATCTGTTGGACTAAATATTGAGTTGCCGTTTGAACAGCATTTTAATCCATATATTGACAAGGATAAGAATCTTAATTTTGACTATTTCTTTGTTCGAAAAGTGATGTTTGTTAAGTATTCGCAAGGATTT
>JBBSRP010000113.1:0-9754 GCA_038242935.1 Flavobacteriales bacterium | reverse complement strand
ATTTGATTAACGACCTTTCGTTAACAAATGTGTCGACTAAATTAAAAAATTATTTTCATAAACTCTCAGAAAATAATTAATTGTGATAAATATTGTTTTTTTTTGCAGCCTAAACTTTACTTCTCCATGAAAAAAATTGTAATTTTTGCGTCAGGTTCCGGCTCTAATGCTGAGAAAATTATGCAGCATTTTGAAAAACATGCTACAACCACTGTTGCAGCTATGCTATCTAATAAGGCAGATGCGGGGGTACTCACTATAGCTAAAAACTTTCAAATACCTACTCTTGTGTTTTCTCGAGATGAGCTAAATAGCGGAGTAATTCTCAGCTATCTAAAAGAAATTCAACCTGATCTAATTGTTCTTGCGGGTTTTCTATGGATATTTCCAAAATCAATAATTGAACAATTTGCGGGTAAAATTGTTAATATTCATCCAGCTTTACTGCCCGCTTACGGCGGTAAAGGTATGTACGGGCTCAATGTGCATCGCGCTGTAGTTCAAGATCGTGTAACAGAAACTGGAATTACGATTCATTATATTGACGAGTTTTATGA
Organism: Flavobacteriales bacterium; assembly: GCA_038242935.1. Lineage (GTDB taxonomy): Bacteria > Bacteroidota > Bacteroidia > Flavobacteriales > Flavobacteriaceae > Flavobacterium. The sequence goes on along the minus strand of JBBSRP010000113.1, from coordinate 9,197 downwards.
TGAAGGAGCAACGATTTTTCAAGATAAAGTAATTCTTAATGGAGATGAAACTCCAGAAGAAGTAGCGGCAAAAGTTTTAAAATTAGAACACACTCATTTTGCACAAGTAATAGATCAGATTCTCAACAAATAAATAACAAATTTTGCACGACGTACACATTTATACCGATGGAGCGGCCAAAGGAAATCCAGGTCCTGGGGGTTATGGAGTAGTAATGGAATGGGTAGGAAAACCTTACAAAAAAGAATTCTACGAGGGATTTAGATTTACAACCAACAACAGAATGGAATTATTAGCTGTAATTGTTGGTCTAGAAAAGTTGAAAAATAAGGAAACGAAAGTTTTAGTAATATCAGATTCTAAGTATGTAGTAGATTCGGTAGAGAAAAAGTGGGTTTTTGGATGGGAAAAGAAGGGATTTGTAGGAAAAAAGAATCCTGATTTATGGCAGCGTTTTCTTAAGATATATCGACTTCATATGGTTGATTTCAAGTGGATAAAAGGTCATAACAATCATCCTCAGAATGAACGCTGTGATGAACTGGCTGTGGCTGCGGCTTCGCAGAAAAATTTGGTTGCAGATGCATATTATGAAAATGAAGGGAAGAAACTTTTGTGATAATATTGACCTTCTAATGCTTTGTAACTTTACAACTTATAAAGTATCTTTGCCCCTTAATTTAAAACGAGAAAATGAACAAATTACTCATTGTTGGAACTGTTGCATTTGATGCTATAGAAACTCCTTTTGGTAAGACTGAAAAAATCCTTGGTGGTGCTGCCACTTATATAGGACTTTCTGCATCTTTTTTTGAAGTAGAATCGGCTATAGTTTCGGTTGTTGGAGATGACTTTCCAGAAGAATATATCAATCTCTTGAAAAGCAAAAATATTGATCTTTCAGGGTTAGAAATTGTTCAAGGTGGAAAAACATTTTTCTGGAGTGGACGTTACCATAATGATTTAAATTCTCGTGATACATTAGATACGCAACTTAATACATTGGCAGATTTTCAGCCGAAAGTTCCTGAAAATTTTAAAAACGCCGAAGTTGTTATGCTAGGAAATCTTCATCCTCTTGTACAAAGTAGTGTGTTAGATCAAATGATAGAAAAACCAAAATTAGTGGTTCTAGATACTATGAACTTCTGGATGGACTGCGCTTTGCCAGAATTAATGGAGGTAATCAAGAGAATTGATGTTATCACCATTAATGATGAAGAAGCACGGCAACTGTCTGGTGAGTATTCATTAGTGAAAGCTGCTGCGAAGATTCAGAAGATGGGGCCAAAATATGTAGTGATAAAAAAAGGAGAGCACGGTGCTTTGTTGTTTCATGATAAAGAAGTGTTTTTCGCGCCAGCGTTACCGTTAGAAGAAGTCTTTGATCCTACGGGAGCAGGAGATACTTTTGCAGGAGGTTTTGCAGGATTTATATCTCAAAGTAAAAACATTTCGTTTGGAAACTTAAAAAATGCTGTAATCTTTGGATCGAATATGGCTTCTTTCTGCGTGGAGAAGTTCGGGACAGAAAGAATGCAGGAGCTAACTAAAGAAGAAGTAGATAATAGATTACAACAATTTCGAGCATTAACACAATTTGATATTGCTCTGCAACAATAATACAGGTACGACCTGCAGCCTCGGAAACGGGGCTTTTTTATTCCTAAGAAATTAATAAAAATTAATACAACAATACCCTCATGAGCGACGCAATAAAACATGAATGTGGAATAGCTTTTCTTAGATTATTAAAACCATTAGAGTATTATAAAGAAAAATACGGTACTGCTTTTTACGGGATACAGAAGATGTACCTCTTGATGGAAAAGCAGCACAACCGTGGCCAGGATGGAGCAGGTTTGGCTAGTATCAAACTAGATGTCGAACCGGGTGAGCGATACATCAGTAGAATCCGCTCCAACGATGGGCAAGCGATACAGGATATTTTCAAGCAGATTAATGAGCGTGTCAATGGCGAGATGCAAGCACATCCTGAGTATGCGGATGATGTAGCACTTCAGAAAAAAAATATTCCTTATGTGGCAGAAGTTTATTTAGGCCACGTGAGATATGGAACTTTTGGTAAAAATAATGTTGAGAGTGTTCACCCTTTTCTTCGTCAGAATAACTGGATGCACAGAAATCTTATTGTTGCCGGAAATTTTAATATGACCAATGTTGCAGAACTTTTTAGTAGCTTAATTGAACTTGGACAGCATCCAAAGGAAATGGTAGACACGGTGACCATAATGGAAAAAATTGGACATTTTCTTGATGATGAAGTTACAGACTTATATCAGGAATGTAAGGTCAATGGCTTGTCAAAAAGAGAAGCTTCGCCAGTAATTGCAGAAAAACTTGACGTCGCCAAAATTTTGAAAAGAGCTTCAAAAGGTTGGGATGGTGGATATGCTATGGCTGGAATGTTTGGTCATGGCGATGCTTTTGTTTTCCGTGATCCAGCAGGAATCAGACCAGCATACTTTTATAAAGATGATGAAATTGTAGTTGTTGCTTCAGAAAGATCTGTGATTCAAACGGTGTTTAATTTAGAGTTTGACCAAATCGAGGAGTTAAAACCTGGAAACGCGATCATCGTAAAAAAGAATGGAGATGTTTCAGAGCAGGAAATTATTACTCCCGTGACGAAAAAGGCTTGTTCATTTGAGCGAATTTATTTCTCTCGCGGTAGTGATGCTGAAATTTATAGAGAAAGAAAAATGTTGGGAAGATTAATCCTTCCTGCTGTTCTTGACGCAATTGATAATGATACAGATAATACCGTCTTTTCTTACATACCAAATACTGCTGAAACTTCTTTTTATGGAATGGCAGAAGCGGCGCAAGATTTCTTAAATCAACGTAAGAATAAATATATACTTGAAAATCGTCGGAAGTTAACTGCAGAAAGTTTGCAAGAACTTTTAGCTGTAAAGATTAGAACGGAGAAAATTGCAATTAAAGATGCTAAGCTAAGGACTTTTATTACAGAAGATAAAAGTAGAGATGATCTTGTTGCACACGTTTACGACATTACCTATGGTGTGATAAAACCCACAGATAATTTGGTGATTATTGACGATAGCATCGTGCGAGGAACCACCTTGAAGATGAGTATTATCAAAATGATGGATAGGCTTAAGCCAAAACGAATTGTTGTAGTTTCTTCTGCTCCTCAAATTCGCTACCCTGACTGCTATGGAATAGACATGGCAAAACTTGAAGGTCTTGTGGCGTTTAAAGCTGCTTTAGAACTGCTTAAAGACAGAAATCTTTATCATATAGTAGACGAGGTATATGCGAAGTGCAAAGCGCAAGAGAATTTGCCAGATGTTAAGATTGTAAATTATATTACTGAAATTTATAAGCCTTTTACAGATCAAGAGGTTTCAGATAAAATTGCCGAGATGTTAAGTTCTCCAGAAGTGAAGGCAGAAGTGAAAATTATTTTCCAAACTGTTGAGAACCTACATATTGCCTGTCCTAAAAATTTGGGAGACTGGTACTTTACTGGTGATTACCCTACTCCCGGAGGGAATAGAGTTGTAGGTCGTGCTTTCATGAATTTCTATGAAGGGAAAGACGCAAGAGCCTATTAGATAGCTTAAAAATGTTAAGATTGGCCATTTAACGATTATTACAGTAGTTTATCTGTTTTAATTGTTCTATCTAAAGTGCTTTTATATATTTGAAGAACCATAAAATTAGTAGGTTAAATTTATGGTAGATTTGGGGCAAAAAGACGAAAGCAATTTCGTCTTTTTTTGTGGCTTGAAGCCAAAAAAATACCGTAACAAATTTGCTACGGTATCTTTTATATTTAAAATATATTGCTCAATTATTTTGCAGCAGCGTATCTTTTTGAAACTTCATCCCAGTTAATAACATCAAAGAATGCCTGGATATAATCTGGTCTTCTATTTTGGTAGTGTAGGTAGTAAGCGTGCTCCCAAACGTCCATTCCTAAGATTGGAGTTCCTTTGCAGCTCATGTCTGGCATAAGTGGGTTGTCTTGATTTGGCGTTCCACAAACAGAAAGTTTTCCTGCGTTTACACAAAGCCATGCCCATCCACTTCCAAATTGAGTCGCTCCAGCAGCAGCAAATTTCTTTTTAAATTCTTCAAAAGATCCAAATTCAGAATCAATTGCAGATTTTAATTCTCCTGAAGGCTCACCTCCACCATTTGGAGACATAATTTCCCAGAATAAGTTATGATTGTAAAATCCACCACCGTTATTACGGACAGCTTTATTGCTCATGTCAAGATTAGTAAGAATTTCTTCGATAGATTTTCCTTCTAATTCTGTTCCTTCTATCGCTGCGTTGAGGTTTTTTGTATATGCTGCGTGGTGCTTAGTATAATGAATCTCCATAGTTCTTGCATCAATGTGCGGCTCTAGAGCATCGTAAGCGTACGGTAATTTTGGTAATTCAAATGCCATAATATGTTTTTTTTAAGTGGTTATAAAATATTTTATTCAAATTTAAACATTTAACTTTGGAAAGAGAAGGCATAAAAGTTATTATTTTACCAAAGTTCAGATGAAGTAATCTGCTGTGATTGTTAGATTGTTAAATATTGTGTTATAATCGAAATTCCATTTTGCGTATTCCCTGCAAATGATTTAAAATACTTATAATTGCGCTATGCAAAGACCTTCATTTTCAATTTACGATGCTTCTGCCGGATCTGGAAAAACATATACGCTCGTCAAAGAATATCTCAAAATTCTCTTTGCTTCTGACAGGAATGATGCTTACAAAAATATTCTTGCCATCACTTTTACAAACAAAGCTGTTCATGAAATGAAAAGCAGAATTGTAAGTAGCCTCTCAGAGTTGGCGAAAGACGAGGTTGGAGCAAAGACTCAATCTATTATGAAAGATTTGATGTGCGATGTTGGACTGACTGAGCAACAAGTTCGAGATAAGGCAAGAGCAATTATCAAGCACATTATTCATAATTATGCCGCATTTGATATTTCGACTATTGATAAATTTACGCATAAAGTAATCCGAACATTTGCGCTGGATCTTGATCTTCCCGTAAATTTTGAAGTTTCGCTAGATACAAGTGGTTTGCTCACCGAAGCGGTAGATGCGCTGATTTCTCAGGCTGGAGAAGATCCACAACTTACAAGATTGCTGGTCGATTTTACTATGGAAAAGACAGACGATGATAAAAGTTGGGATGTCTCTCAAGAGATCTTCAATACCGGCAGACTTCTGCTAAATGAAACCGACCGAAAAGAAATTTTAAATTTTGATCACGTATCTCTTGAAGACTTTTCAGAAATTAAAAAAAGACTACATATAAAGGTTAAGGATATAAATGAATATTGCTCCCAATCTGCATTGTCATTATTGAAGTTAATTGATGATAATGGTATAGAGCGTACTTCATTTTCTGGGCAGTTTTTCATAAAACACTGTGGATATATTGAAACTGACACCTTAAAGTCTACTCATAAGAGATTTTACGAGCCTGAAGATATTAAGGTGTTGAAAAACTCAAAAGACACTAATGCTATCGAAAGTATAAAAAGTGATCTTTTAGCAGGGCTTTCAGATATTTACAAGAAATATCAAGAACGAGATTTTTTGAAAGCATATCTAAAAAATATCATTCCGTTGTCCCTTCTTTCAGCCATCAAAGTTGAACTGGACAAAGTTCAGAAGGAGCAAAATGTACTGTCGATTGCTGAATTTAATAAACTTATTAACGACGAAATCCAAAATCAGCCAGCCCCATTTATTTATGAAAGAATGGGCGAGCGCTACAAACATTTCTTTATTGACGAATTTCAGGACACATCAGAAATGCAGTGGTTGAATCTAATTCCGCTGATCGATAATGCCACTTCAAGCGAAGATTTGTCGGGCGAGAAAGGTACGCTGATGATTGTGGGAGATCCCAAACAATCTATTTATCGCTTTCGTGGAGGCAAAGCAGAGCAGTTTATAAAATTAGTAAAAGAAGAAAATCCTTTTAGCAATCCAGAAGTTGAGGTTATTCCGTTGGGGATAAATTATCGAAGCCACGAACAGGTGATAAACTTCAACAATGAATTTTTTGCTTTTATGGCGCATCAATTTGAGAATCCCCAGTACAAGGATTTATACGAAAACCATTCGACGCAAGCCTGCAATGAAAAAGAAGGCGGATTTGTAGAGATATCTTTTATTCCTGAAATAGAAGAGGAAGAAAATGATGAAGAAACGATAACAAAAACAGATTTATACCTTGCATTAGTAATAGAAAAAATTAATTCTTGTGTAGCTCAAGGTTTTGAATATAAAGATATTGTAATTCTTACGAGAAGACGAAAAGAAGGAATTTCGATTGCCAATTTCTTGACAGAAAAAAGCATTCCAATCTTATCTTCAGAAACATTGATGATTGCAAATGCGAGTGAAGTTCAGTTTTTGATCTTGGTTTTGCGTTACCTCCAAAATAAGGATGATCGAGATTCAAAAGCACGTATGCTATATCATATTAGCGAAAGCTTTGAGACAAATTTAGAGAAACACGATTTTATAGCTGAGGGACTTTCAAAAGATGATGAGACAGAATTGCAGAAATGGCTATTTGATTTTGGTATAAATCTTTCCTTTGCCGACTTACGTCAGCAATCTCTATATGATATTGTCGAAATTCTTGTCTCGAGATTAATTCCTGGAAATACGAGTAATGCTTACATTCAATATTTTCAAGATCTTGTTTTGGAGCGAGACGTTATCAGGCAAACTGGTATTGCTGATTTTTTGATTTATTGGGATACCAATAGTCATAATTTGAGTATTCCTTCGCCCGAAGGGAATAACGCTGTGCGGATTATGACGATTCACAAAGCCAAAGGATTGGAATTTCCTGTAGTGATTTATCCATTTGCCGAAGAGGATTTTAATAAAAGACCGAAAGGTAAATTTTGGATTGATGCCGACGAAACTATTTTTGGCGCATCAAAAGTTTTACTTGACGAGAATAAAAGTCTAATGGAAATGGGCGATGTTGCAGCTGCCGTTTACAGTACAAAAATACAAGAGCAGACTTTGGATATAGTAAATGTCTTGTACGTGGCTTTGACAAGGGCAGGAGAGCAATTGTACATAATTTCGAATATGAACAAAAAGAAAGACGGCGAAATTTCAGAGACGAATCTTTCGACATACTTTGTAAATTATCTAAAAAATAAAGGTCTTTTTGAACCAGAAGTTTACAATTATAGCTTTGGCAAACAAGAAAAACAATCTCCGCCAAGTCCAGAAACTGAGAAAAATAAAAATATCAGTCTTGTTAAATTTCCTTTACAATCCACCGCTATCAAAATTGCTCAGCGAGAAGCTCTAATGTGGGGCAGTCCGCAGCAAGATGCCATTGAATACGGAAATACAATTCACGAAATTCTTGCATTGATTAAGGTAAAAGAAGATATGTTACTAGCGATTGAGAAAAGTTTAGAAAGTGGTCTCATTACAAATTCTCAAAAAGCAACTGTTCAAGATACAATAAAAGAGATTCTGGCTAATGAAGATTTATTAGAATTCTTTAATTCTGATTATAAAATTTTGAACGAGCATTCGATAATTCAGAAAGAAGGAACTACAGTAAAACCTGATAGAGTTGTACTCAAAAGCGGAAATGAAGCAATGATTTTGGACTATAAAACAGGTTCTTTTCATGAAAGCCACAGAAGACAATTAGAACAATATCAAGATGCACTTGAAAAGATGGGATACAGCATTTCTAAAAAGACACTGCTATACATTGGAAAAGATCTAAAAGTCTTAGATTTGTAAAAGTTTTAAAAGCATTAATTAATTTAAAATAAATATTATGTACGGAGATATTAAAAATCACCTGGAAAAAGAGTTAGAAACAATAAAAAATAACGGGATTTTTAAAAAGGAACGCATTATTGTTTCACCACAAGGACCAGAAATTACAATCTCCACTGGAGAAAAAGTGCTAAATTTTTGTGCTAATAACTATTTAGGTCTGTCGTCTCATCCAGAAGTTGTGCAAGCGGCGAAAGATACTTTAGATAGTCACGGTTTCGGGATGTCATCTGTGCGTTTTATTTGCGGTACACAGGATATTCATAAAGACTTGGAGAAAGCTATCGCAGAATTTTACGGTACTGAAGATACAATTCTTTACGCTGCTGCTTTTGATGCTAATGGAGGAGTTTTTGAACCTTTGTTTACAGAAGAAGATGCTATTATCTCAGATTCTCTAAACCATGCTTCAATTATTGATGGTGTAAGATTGTGTAAAGCAAAGAGATTCCGCTACGCAAATAGTGATATGGAAGATTTAGAGAAACAACTTATTGCGGCTAATGAAGCTGGTGCACGTTATAAAATAATTGTAACAGACGGGGTTTTCTCAATGGACGGAATTGTTGCACCATTAGATAAAATTTGTGATTTAGCAGATAACTATGATGCTCTAGTAATGGTAGATGAATGTCATGCGGCAGGTTATATCGGTGCTACAGGAAAAGGTACTATGGAAGCTAAAGGTGTAATGGGTAGAGTAGACATCGTTACTGGTACGCTTGGTAAAGCACTTGGTGGTGCAATGGGAGGCTATACAACTGCAAAGAAAGAAGTAATTGAAATTCTGCGTCAGAGATCTCGACCTTATTTGTTTTCTAATTCATTAGCTCCGGCAATTGTTGGTGCTTCTCTTAAAGTTTTTGAATTGCTGAAAAAGGATACAAAACTGAGAGATCAGTTGGAATGGAATACAAACTACTTCAAAAAAGGAATGTTAGATGCTGGTTTTGACATTATCGATGGTGATTCGGCAATAGTTCCGGTTATGCTTTATGATGCAAAATTATCACAGACGATGGCAGATGCTCTTCTTGAAAAGGGAATTTATGTAATAGGTTTCTTTTTTCCAGTGGTACCAAAAGACAAAGCACGTATCAGAGTACAATTGTCTGCTGCACACACAAAAGAACATCTAGACAAAGCAATTAAAGCATTTGTTGAAGTAGGTCAAGATTTAAACATCATAAAAAGAGCAAAGTAATCTAAATTTTATGTTATTTTTTAACATTTGCCTTTGTTGGTATTATTTAAGACATTACTTTTGTCGCATAACTTTGTAACTAAAAAATAAAATCAAGTATGAAACATTTAAACAAATTTGTTGCTGCTGCATTCATTTTTGCTGGATT
>JBBSRP010000112.1:0-9771 GCA_038242935.1 Flavobacteriales bacterium | reverse complement strand
TAAACTCTCTATTTCGCGACCTTTCTTTTTTACTTTTTTTTTTTTTTGACTAATAAATTATACAAAAATTATAAAATAAATAAGAAAAACGACTAGCTTTTATTCACGAATCATTGTCACAGATAAACAAAATTTTAAAAAAAAATGGTTCATCAGTGTACACTGCTTATGGAAAACCTCTCGAAGCTTTCAAGAAATTGCAACAGGAATTTGACATCAAAAATATCTTTTGTAATAAAGATTACGAACCTTATGCCAAGGAGCGAGATGCAGAAATTTTGGCTTTCGCCGAAAGAAACCAGATTGAATTTCTGTCTTTTAAAGATCAGGTAATTTTTGAAGAATCAGAGATTATGAAATCTGACGGTACTCCTTATACAATCTACACTCCTTATTCTAAATTGTGGAAACAGCATTTTTTCTCTGAAGAAATTCCGAAGTTTCCTTCTCAAGATAATTTAGATAAATTGATTCAGAATAAAAAATTTCCGTTTTTAAGTTTAGAAGAAATTGGGTTCACAGATATTCCAAGTAGTGTTGAAGGTCCTTCAGTAGATAAAACAGTAATTGAGGATTACCACAACACACGCAATATTCCTTCGATTGAAGGAACAACAAAACTTAGCGTTCACCTACGTTTTGGAACTGTGAGTATACGAGAACTAGCAAAAATCACTCAAGATCTCAATGAAACTTGGCTGAATGAATTGATTTGGCGCGAATTTTTTATGATGATTCTATTTCATTACCCTCAAGTAGTTACCAAATCTTTTAAAGCAAAATACGACCGAATAGAATGGCGTAATAACGAAGAAGAATTCGCAGTTTGGTGCTCTGGAAATACTGGATATCCAATTGTAGATGCTGGAATGCGGCAACTTAACGAAACTGGATGGATGCACAATCGCGTTCGAATGGTGACTGCAAGTTTTCTAGTAAAACACTTATTGATAGACTGGCGTTGGGGCGAAGCTTATTTTGCCGAAAAACTTTTGGATTACGACCTTTCGGCAAATAATGGAAACTGGCAATGGGCAGCAGGATCAGGATGTGATTCGGCACCTTACTTCAGGATATTTAATCCGACATTGCAAATGAAACGATTTGACCCGAAATTGGAATATATTCATAAATGGATTCCTAATAACGACAGTCAGATTATGCCCGAAATTGTAGAACATAAGTTTGCAAGAGAGCGTGTTCTCGAAACATTTAAGAAGGCATTAGCAGATGCATAAATAATAATCGTCGCAAAACTTCGTATCTTTTTACTTTCTAACCGAAAAAGATAAAAGCTATGAAAAATTCAAAAATTGTATTAATGGTCGCGGCAGGAATAACTGCTGGACTTCTAGTGTCATCTTGTGGCGCATCAATCCCCAAAAAAGCCAGTGCTGTAAAACCTTTTAAAGAAAATAGATACTTAGGAACTTGGTACGAAATTGCTCGACTTCCTATGAGATTCGAAAAGAACCTCAACAACGTGACTGCAACTTATACTGCCTACTCTGATGGAACTTTAAGAGTAGATAACAAAGGTTATAACTACAAAAAGAATGAATGGAGTGAAGCTATTGGCAAAGCAAAATTCATTGGTCCTCGCGATGAAGCACGATTAAAAGTTTCGTTTTTTGGGCCTTTCTACGCAGGATATAATGTGATTGCAATTACCGATGATTATCAAGAGGCTTTGGTTGCTGGCGATAATCTCAAATATTTATGGATTTTATCACGCTCTACTTCCATCTCACAATCTACAAAAGATAAATTTCTAACTGAAGCTAAAAGAATCGGTTATGACACAGATAATTTAGTTTGGGTAGAACACACAAAAGACAAATAAGCTTTACTCTATTATGGCAAAGAAAATATTGGTTACCGGTGGAACGGGTCTTGTTGGTAGTATGCTGACAAAGAAACTTCAAGATCAAGGTTATGAGGTTAGTATTATGACGCGTAGTCCTGAAAAAGTAAAACATCTGAAAGCTTTCTATTGGGATATTAAAAAACAAGAAATTGACGAGAAATGCCTTGAGGGAATCGAGACAATTATTCATCTTGCTGGCGAAAATATCGCTGACGGCAGATGGACAGACGAGCGCAAAAAAGCCTTAGTTTTTAGCCGCACCGAATCAATTGGTCTTATTTACGATTTAATGAAACGTAAAGAGCATCAAGTAAATACTGTATTGTCAGCTTCGGCAGTTGGTTTTTATGGCGATCGCGGCGAAGAAATTTTAGATGAAACAAGTGGTGTTGGTACTGGTTTTCTTGCGTATTGCTGTGAAGAATGGGAAAAAGCAGTTGACCAAGGAGCAGACTTGGGACTTCGTGTTGCAAAATTTAGAATCGGATTATTGCTCACCCCAAAAGGTGGAGTTTTGGATATTTTTAAATTGATGGTAAAAACATTTACCGCTACTAAACTTGGCTCTGGTAAGCAATGGTTTCCGTGGATACATTCTGATGATCTTATTGGAATGTTTTTGTGGGCTGCCGAAGACGAAGATGCAAAAGGAGTTTACAATGCTACTGCACCAAATCCTGTTCGCAATAAAGAATTCACAAAAACGCTGTGCGATGTATTACACAGACCTTTCTGGTCTTTCGCAATTCCCAAAGTGATGTTCAAACTTTTGATGGGCGAAAAAAGTCAGCTGGTTTTAATGAGCACTCACACACAATCTGACAAGATTATCAAAGCTGGATATACTTTTAAGTATTTGTCTTTGAAGACTGCGCTTGAGGATTTGACTGGAAACTAATTAATATGAAAGTATAAACTACAAAGCTTTCAGATGCTCAAATTGAAATGCTTAAAATGAGTGAAGATGACATTAAAAATAATCAATTTACAACTCAAGAAGAGCTTGACAAAGAAGATTTCAAAATGGTTAACAAGCTCGAAATTTCATCCTAAACCCTAATTTTTTTAAAATGCCATTTTAGATTTACGAAATAAATCTCTCTCGCTCTCTCTATCTCTACCCTATCTCTTAAATGGCATAGCTAGCCCTGATAGAAGCGAAAATCCCTGCTTTGGATATTTGCCTTTTCTTGTAGCAGCGGCGAGAAAGAGCGACCAACGGAAGCTCCTTGCTCGCCGACTGCTACGGCAAATGCCCAAGCAGGATTGAAGAGGATAGCGGGAAAAAGCTCCAAAAAAATAATTATGAAAGTAGAATACTACACGAAATCTGAAGTTGGATTTTTATCTTCAAAAGTCTGAATATTCTTGGCATTGAAGACTTTTAATTCCTTATTTCGATTGTAATTCCACGCTATGACGCCGATTGAAAGCAGCAACGACATCGTGAGGTAACGCCATCCAAGATCAATTTGAGTGTTGATTTCGCCGCTTGTCGAGATAACAAAACTTAGAATCGAGGTCAAAATATAAATGGCACCGCCCAAAAGTCCGCCCGAGGCACCAGCATTTTTGGGGAAAGCCATTAATCCTGCGGTAAAATAAACATTAAAAATAAAGCCCGAACAAATGTGAATTAGGAATGCAAAACCGACTAATGTGAAGATATCTTGATGAAATAGTCCTGAGAAAAGCATAATTCCGATGAAAATTAATTGCAAAACCGAGAATGCAAAAACCTTGTATTTATACTCCCAATTGATTAATTGCTTGCCTAATAATCCTCCAATCATCCACGAAACCCCCAGTAACAGCGCGCAATATCCGATTGTAACCGCCGAATAATGAAGTGTATGCTCGATGATAAATGGCCCCGACATACTGAAAACCATTACGACTGAATAGGCTAAACCGAGAATGAAAATTCCTAAAATGAAATTGGCATTGAGCAACATCATTTTGTAAACTTTCAACACAGAACGGAGTTTGAAAGGTTGTTTTTCGGCAAGAGTTTCGCCGCTATAAATTATTTCGAGCACTAGCATTATCAATCCGTAAGCCGCAAGAAAGTAGAAATTTGATTGCCATCCGAAAGACTTCTCGAGAAATCCACCCACAAATGGAGCGATGATAGGGCCAGAAGACCAAACGACTGTGAAATAACTTAAATAATTTTTGAGTTTATCGCCGCTGTACATATCTACAAAAAGCGCACGTTTTGAAACTACAATGGTTGCAACCGAAAACCCCTGAATGATTCGCAAACCACAGATGACATAAATATCTCTCGAAAATCCAATTAGCAATGAAGAAATAACTGCAATTGCGAGGGCGAATACTCCGATTTTATATCTTCCTAAACTATCAAGAATACTCCCTACAAACAATTGGCCCAAGCCATAACTCAATAAAAAACACGAAAGTGTGAGTTGAATTTGACTTTCCGCAACTCCCAAATCTCGTGACATTGCAGGAAATGACGGTAGGTAAATATCGGTAAGTAGCCCCGATAATGGAATAAGCATAAATGCGAGGACTGTTGCAATTTTGAGACGTTTTGGATCTGCCGCTGTGAGCATAAAGTGGAAGGTTTTTTCTTAGGAGTCGCGAAATTAAACCTTATACCGCAGACATAAAATCAATGCGTCTGTATTTTAAATAACTTTAGCATTTTGCTATGCTGTCACTACTTCTCGTTTATGATATAACCGTAATTTTAACGTATAGAAACTTTAGATATTAATATCGAATTACGCTCATCGCCAGAATTGTTAGCGAAATTAAAAAAACATAGTTTACCAAAGAATTAAGCTCAACGCGATATTATAGTGAATGAAAATTCTAATATCTATGCAATTCTGACTAAAGTTGCCTGAAAAAGCAATTCAATTTCAGATATTTGCAATTATAATTTTAGAATACAAATAGAAACCTCGGTTTCCTCAAAATATAAATCTTAAAAAATACAATATGTTTTTCAGACAAGTTTACGATAAGACACTTTCTCACGCTAGTTATGTAATTGGTTGTCAAGTTGCTGGAACTGCACTTGTAATTGATCCACAACGAGATGTGGATGTATATTTGCAAATTGCAGCAGAAAATAATTTGAAAATTACCGCTATTGCCGAAACTCATATTCACGCAGACTTCCTATGTGGATCACGAGAACTTGCTGCCTTGACTGATGCTACAATGTATCTGTCTGACGAAGGCGGCCCAGGTTGGCAATATAGTTTTGACCACGTTGGACTAAAAAACGGTTCGATTATCAAATTAGGAAACCTAACTTTTGAAGTGGTTCACACTCCTGGACATACTCCAGAAAGCATTACATTTCTATTGAGAGATCTTCCCGCAACTGATGCTATTGTAATGGCATTTACTGGAGATTTCGTTTTTGTAGGAGATGTTGGTAGACCTGATTTACTAGAAGTAGCGGCAGGAATCAAGAATACCAAAGTTTTGGGTGCTCAGCAGATGTATGATTCTATCAGCAAATTTGCGAAGCTTCCAGAATATATTCAGGTTTGGCCTGCTCACGGTGCTGGATCTGCTTGCGGAAAAGCGTTGGGTGCTGTTCCGAGTTCGACAGTTGGATATGAGAAAATTCGCAATTGGGCTTTTCAATATGAAGATGACAGACAAGGATTTGTGGATACCTTACTTGACGGTCAGCCTGAGCCGCCGAAGTATTTTGCAATGATGAAACACCTTAATAAGGAAGACCGTCATTTATTGACTTCAGTACCAAAACATCCAAAATTGACTACATCGGAATTTGATATTGCAAGATCTAAAAACCTAACAATTATTGATACTCGTAATAAGATCGCTTTCGCTAAATCGCATTTGCCTGGAGCAATAAATATTCAGAATAACAATTCTTTTGCTACTTGGGCTGGTTGGTTTTTGAATTATACTGAGCAGTTTATTCTAATTGCTGAAGAAGATCAGATGGAAGATTTGACTCGTAAACTGATGCGAATTGGTCTTGATAATATCTTTGGATTTATTACTGATCTTTCGCAATCGGATGGTAATTTTGAAACTGTTGATAATATTCCTGCCGAAGAATTAAAAGCAGCAATTGGGAACGATGCAATTCAGATTGTAGACGTTCGGAATAGTACAGAGTTTAAAGGCGGACATATTGATAGTGCAATAAATGTTTTTGTTGGAACATTACCAGACAATTTAGATCTAATCGATAAAAATAGAGATGTGATTATTCATTGTCAAGCTGGAGATAGGTCGTCTATCGCCTACTCAATTTTGCAAGCAAATGGTTTTAAAAACATCAAGAATTATTCTGGTGGAATGAAAGAATGGAAAGAGTTTGGAAATAATGTTGTAACCGAAAAATAATAGTTAGAAATTATGGGATTATTTTCATTTTTATTTGGAAAAAAAGATAATGTCGAACTTAAAGAAGCTATTGTAAATAAAGCGTTTGTCGCTGATGTTCGAAGTCTTGGCGAATTTTCGTCAGGATCTATAAAGGGCGCTACGAATATTCCGTTGGATCAAATTAATACTAATATCTCAAAATTTAAAGGCAAGAAACAAGTAGTTGTTTTTTGCCGAAGCGGAATGAGAAGCGGTCAAGCAAAATCTATTTTGGAGTGCAACGGAATAGAAAATGTGATAAATGGCGGCGGAATAAATAATATGTACAACGTATTAAATTCTTAGAAATAATGGACAAATCATATTGGGAATCGCGATGGCAGGATAAATATACATTGTGGGACATCGGATATGCAAATCCAGCCATTTCTAACTTTATGGCAAAATATCCTAATAAAAATGCCGCAATACTTATCGCAGGATGTGGTAATGCTTATGAAGCAGAATTTTTACTCAACAATGGTTTTACAAACATTACACTTGTAGATATTGCCGACACTCCAGTAAAACATCTTCAAGAAAAGTTTAAAGATCAGAAAGCAATTAAAATCCTTTGCGAAGATTATTTTGAGCATAGCGGCACTTATGACATAATGATTGAGCAGACCTTTTTTTGTGCTATCAATCCAAAAGAGCGCTCAAATTACGCGAAGAAAGCGCATTCATTATTAAGAGAAAACGGAATTCTGACTGGAGTTTTATTTAATCAAGACTTTGAAAATGACGGTCCTCCATTTGGTGGAAATCGCGAAGAATATAAGGAGTATTTCAAGCCTTATTTTAATTTGAATATTTTCGAAACTTGTACCAATAGTATTCCACAACGTCAAGGATCAGAATTATTTATAGTATTTACAAAGAAATAAAATTTACAAAACAGTAAAAATGAAAAAAGTACTCTTTACAAATTGGAATCTTATTAGAATTGCACGATTTGCTTTAGGCCTTTTTGTGATTCAACAAGGTTACGAAACAGATCAGCCGATTATGCTAGGTTTAGGAATTTTACTTGCCGTATTGCCATTATTGAATCTTGGCTGCAGCGGAAATAATTGTGCGGTGCCTCAGAAGAAAAGTTTCTTTCAGAGGAATAAGTAGTTTGTTGGTAATGTTCGAAAATCCACCAGGATATCATTAATCAAACCTGAAAATATAATCTCAATTCATCAGGAGTTAATAAGCCGGAATCCACAATTGTCTAGATAACAATTTCCAAATCATCTTGGTGTAGAGCTCCTAAAACTCTGCATTTCCCCTCATTTTTTAAATGTTGGATTTTACAAAATTTATTGGTATAAAGTCTGAACAAAATACGAATGAATCGTGATCTAAAAAAATATTTTTTCTCTTAGTTATCGGTATTTGCAATTTTGAAATTTCTGGTTTTCTTAAAATAGAGGGATGTATTCTACTACTAATAAATACTTTACAAGTATATGTTTTTTCAGGAGAAAGCCCAACTATAATAAAGTATTTCTCGTGATCATCAACTTTCATAAAATCAGTAGCAAAAACATCTCCTTTTTTTAAATTACTTTTAAACAAAGCATCCTTATCTGAATTTGATAGGAAATCACCAATAGGTGGCGGCACTATTGAAAAATAGCTTTAAGTTCGTTTTGTTCTCTAACAAAATTTATATAGGAATCATCTTCACCTGCTTCAAGTAATATATTTTGAAACGAGATTTCTCTATTTAAAACTGTGTTTCTCCAAGCATAGTCGTGAGACTTTTCTCTTACTTCATCCCAACTCATACCATCATACTCTAATATAGCCTTGTCCAAAAACTTAATATCTGTACTGGATAATAAATTCATTGAAGGTTCTCTTTGTGGCTCTATTAAATCCCAATCAACTACTTTAAAATATTGTGAAAACTTACCGTTATCTTTAAAATAACCATTTCCTCTTACTGATTTAAAAATATCATAAAGTTTAGAAGGCACTGGTCCATCTTGCATAGCTATGTAAGTATCACCAGTTATTGGTCTTGAATAAACAGAAAAGTGTTCCTTGTCAGCAAAATAAAGTATCTTAAAGATCTTATGGAAATCTTTTCTATTAAGCTTATAAGCGACATATAAAACTGAATTTATAGTCTTGTCCTCGTTGAAATTTATATTTAAGTTTTCGTACATAGTAATGCAAAAATACAAAAAAAGCACTACCTAACACCAGGCATTACAAGAGGTTAGATTATTTATCTTAATTTAAAGATGATTTTGTACTTGTTAATTTATGTTTAATGCAAAATCTCGCACCCTTAGTAGCAAACCTCACCGATCGCCCAGCCGTTCAGCGGATAAACAAAAACCTCAAGTACAAAAACCCATCTCCTTCCTCAACGTTTATCAATTTTGCCGAAAGGCAGAAAACAACTCTCACTACTTCCGCAATTTTCAATTAAAATAAAATTCACTAAAAATTAAATCATTATTTTTGCGGCATAAATAGTAGAAACATTATGTTAATAATTGGAATTGCAGGCGGAACAGGAAGCGGAAAAACAACCGTAGTGCATCAGATAATGAACGAACTTCCTCATACAGAGGTGGGGATTATTTCGCAAGATTCTTATTACAAAGATACGGGTTCACTTAGTTTTGATGAGCGTGCACTCATAAATTTTGACCATCCACGTGCTATCGATTTTGAACTTCTTGTGGATCATCTTAAAGAATTGAAAACTGGAAATAATATCGAGCAACCTATTTATTCCTTTGTTACTCACAACCGTACAACCGATACTATCATTACACATCCTCGAAAAGTGATGATTGTAGAAGGAATTTTGATTCTTGCAAATGCCGAATTAAGAGAAATGTGCGATATCAAAATATTTGTTCACGCCGATCCTGACGAAAGACTTATCCGAAGATTAAAACGTGATATCGCCGAGCGAGGTCGTGATCTTGATGAGGTTTTAAACAGATACCAAACTACTTTAAAACCAATGCACGAGCAGTTTATCGAACCTACAAAAGCTTTTGCAGATATTATTATTCCAAACGACAAATTTAATACTGTCGCAATTGATGTGGTGCGAGCGGTAATTACACAGCGATTAGTGTAAAAATAGTTGTATTTTTAATGGTACATTTACCAATAGATTCTAAGAACAATTTTTAAATTTTAGTTTCTCCAATTTTGAGCAATGAAAAATCCCTATAAAGACAGACGCTGGTTCAAATTCATAAGCAATAAGTACATTTGGGTATTGTCGTTTTTTGTGAGTTGGATGCTGTTTTTGGACAATTATTCTTATCTCGATCACAGGCTTTTAAACAAGCAGATTCAGGAGTTGGAAGATAATAAAGCGTATTATAAAGAAGAGATTAATCAGGATGTAAAAAGCATAAAATCTTTTAAAAATCCAGATCAAATCGAAAAATACGCAAGAGAAAAATATTATATGAAGCGTGAGAATGAGGACATTTACATCATCGAATTTGAAGATGAAAATGGCGAAAAGTCGAACGTTGATTCAAAAT
>JBBSRP010000111.1:0-9898 GCA_038242935.1 Flavobacteriales bacterium | reverse complement strand
TATACGGCGCCACGGTTACGGCATCAAAGTCAAGATCTTCAAAAAATGCTTTGGCATACATTGCCGAAGTATTTCCGATATCACCTCTTTTTGCATCGGCAATAGTAAAAATATCAGGGTAAGTTTCGTTGATATATTGCACGGTTTTCTCTAGAGATTGCCATCCTTTAATCCCGTAGGCCTCATAAAAAGCAGTATTTGGCTTGTAAGCAACCGCCAAGTCGTGAGTTGCGTCAATGATGGCTTTGTTGAATTCAAATATTGGGTTTTCGCTATTTAATAAGTGCTCAGGAATTCGTTCCAAGTCCACATCTAGTCCGATGCATAGGAATGATTTCTTCTCTTTTATCTGTTGTGTTATATGCTGTATGGTCAAAATATATGATTTTTCGTGGTTTTACTACGGTGCCAAAGTTCGTTAAATTTTGTCTAAAAACGCTAATTTACTAGATATAAAAATGAGGTCGAATAATCGTTTGTCAAAGATATTTATGGGGAGAGATTGCTATTTTCGTGTTTTTTATTTGGGCGAGACCTACGCCAAGACGTCATTGCGAGCAAAGTGCGGCAATCTCCTCAATTTTCAGAAGGTGTTCTTGGTTATTTGGCGCAGGTCCGGGTTATCCGTTCCCAATCTTTCTTGTAGCTTTTGCTCCGCAAAGCCACAAGAAAGGATTTGCTTCGCCAGTTCGCAAAAGCTCGGGTCCACTTCTATCCCTCTCGTGGGACTTGTGGTAAGATTGGAGTGAGGTGGTTAAGTGCAATCAATAAACATTTAATTTAGGACTAAAGTAGCTACAAGGAAATTCCCCAAGAATTTCTGTTTAAATAATGTTGACTTACTGCAAGGTTTCTTTTGAGGTTATAGGTATTATAAACTCAAAACATTTCCTAACGATTCACATTTACAAAGCTCCTTAGAAGTAGCAGCCTTTCACCTATTCTACTTTGCAGTAATTATACTATTTTCAATAATTACTCCTTCTACAGGTGACATAATTTTGTAGGAAAAAAATTCTTAATATTAATAAAATAAAAGATATATTAGCAAGTTTAATAATTAACCGTTAGACATACGAATATAAGATTGCGAATGAATTATTGATATTAATAGACAATGGCACGGGTACATAACCAAATAAATTAAAGACTACAACTAAATGAGACAAGCTAATGAAGAATTAAAAGACCTAGACAATAAAATTACTGCTGAAACAGTATTGTTTTTTGATATGGATGGAACATTAATAGATACAAACTATGCTAACTTTCTTTCTTACAAGAAAGCGATTCTCTCAGTAACAATGTCAAACCACGAACTAACTTACAATCAAGAGAAACGCTTTAACCGAAGTATTCTTAAAGCCGCTGTACCAAACTTGACAGAAATCGAATATGAAAGTATAATAAGAGAAAAAGAAGAATACTACGTTGACATTTTAAACGAAACAAGGCTTAGCACAGCAACAGTAGACATACTTTTAAAGTACTCAAAAACTAATAAAGCAGTTCTAGTGACAAATTGTCGATATGACAGAGCAATGGCAACATTAAGGCACTTTATACTGGTAAACCATTTCAGTAGTATTATTTGCAGAGAATTTGGTGACAAAGACCAAAAAATTAACAAATTTAAAAACGCAATTTCTAAATTGGGAGTTCCGCCCAATCTAATCATCGCTTTTGAAAATGAAGAAATAGAAATTGAAGACGCTAAAATTGCAGGTATTCAAGAAATCATAAAAATTAAAATCACTTAAAGTTACTATGGACACTCTCATTATAATAATTATTGCTATTGTTTTCGTTATATATCTAAATATTAATAGTCAATCAAAAAAACAAAAAGCATTAAAAGAAAAACAAGAATTAGAGCAAAAACAACTAGCAGATCTTGAAACAAAAAGATTAGTAGAAGAAGCTCAGAAGCAAAAGGCATTAAAAGTAAAACTAGAAATAGAACGACTTAAGGAGCAGCGATCAGAACTTGAAAGAAAAAAACAAATAGAAGATGCTCAAAATCAAAAGGCATTAAAAGAAAAACAAGAACTAGAACGACTTAAAGAGCAACGAACAGAACTCGAAAGAAAAAGACTATTAGAAGAAGCTCAAAGGCAAAAGATATCAAAAGAAGATATTATACGAGAACCAGAAAATAAAAACAAACAACAGTTTCAAAATAAATTTACAGTTTGCAGTAACGAATATTTAAAAAAAGACATTACTGCATTTTATCACTCTGACTATCATAGTGGAGGAAATTGGAAGATAGAAGGTACGATTGAAAATATGATTTGGACTTTAAAAAATGATGCAAGTCCCTTTCCAACACGATTAACTCGTGCAAGACAACGATTAGAAGCTATTTTATCAACAGACTTTCCTCAAATTTTATGCTCTACCAATTCTAACAGCTTAACTGTGTCTGTCGTGCCACGAGCTAAAAAAGATTCATATTATACTAGCGATCAATTGTATTTTCGTAGAAGTATAAGCGATGTAGTAAATAAACTGGATGGTTTTTACAATGGAACAAATTACATAGAACGACAGATTAATACGAAGACAACCCATTTAAGAGGCGAAGAAGGTGGTGAAGGTCGGTTGCCCTTTATCGGTATAACTAAAAATACTTGTACTATTTCAAACGAGGTACAAAATAAAGACATTCTGCTAATTGATGACATTTACACTAAGAGTATTAATATAGATGAAGATGCTGTACAAGCACTTTTTGACAACGGTGCAAAATCCGTAATTTTTTATGCTATTGGCAAAACCGTTAGCAGATATTAGTAACTTTAAAATTAGATTTATAATATGAAATACACAGAAAATTCATTAAATATTTTAACAACCAAATCCTACAAAGGGATTGGTAATGCTTGGATTGTAAAAAATCTGAAAGGTAACGAAAGTGTTGAAACGATTGTGTCAGCTTTAAACAAATCAATCAAAGGAGAGCAAACAAGCGAAGAAGAATTTGAAACTTTAAAAAAGAATTTTGAAAAAAAACTTGTAGAAAAATTCAATACTGAAATTTGTGATGGGTTTGTGGCACTCGGTGACAAAGATTTTCCGCAACATCGCGGTAATGTGAAAGAAAGTGAAAGACCTATTTTTCTTTATTACAAAGGTAATATAGACTTGTTGAGCATAGATAATTCAAACATCACAGTAATTGGACTTTTAAAACCCGAAGGTGATATAGAAGAAAGAGAAAGAAAAATCGTTGCTGAATTCGTTAAAAATGGTGCGACCATTGTTAGCGGTTTAGCTTTTGGTTGCGATAGCATATCACATCAGCAAGCATTAGATTCAAATGGAAAAACCGTTGCCATTTTGCCAAGCCCACTGAATAATATAATGCCAGTAAGAAACAAAAGCCTAGCGTTCCAAATTGTAGAAGAAGGTGGTTTGCTTATAACAGAATACGGAACTGATTTCAAAAGCAAAATGGAACTAAGCAGTCGTTATAAAGAAAGAGATCGCCTACAATCGTTGTTCTGCGACTCTATTGTTTTAGCTGCAAGCTATGCTCAAAATACGGCTGAACGTTGGGGAATGTTCGAACAAAAACTTGACAGTGGAGCACGTTTAGCAATGGGTTATGCAAAAGATTACGGTATTCCGAGAGCTGTAATGTATGACGAGCATCTTGACGAAAATAACCCTATGTTTGACCTAAACCGAGATTTAATCAAAGAACAAAATGACATAACAATAATTACACGTGAAAATGTTTGCGGAACAGTAGCGAAAATATTAGACAAACATTCGAGAAGTAAAAGCAATACAACACTAAATCAAGGAAACCTATTTGACTAAAAATAGCAAAAAATAACAACAGTACAAATACTGAACGATATTAACACCAGCAACCAACAGTTAAAACGGAGCGGTCTTAAAAAAACCAAAAATGAAGCCTTGCTTAATTGGAATTGGTTCGTATTCCATTAATATACATTTTTCGCAAAAGACTTATAAGTATTTCCAGAGAATTAATATTCCTCTTTTTTATGAAGAAATATGCTGGCTGGTTTTTAAGTGTTTTCATTAAACTTCGCTAGTGGATGTAAATAGACCTAAATAACTGATACATTAGCTTTGGTATACAGTGAAATTATTACAGATATTAATCTTATGCTTTTTTTTTTTAAAAAATCATAGTAATACACTAGTTGCAGCAAAAACAAAAATCAATATGAATTATCACGTCAGAATATCTCTCAAATCGCAAAAATCAAGTGACGAAACCAAAAATGATTTTAACGAAGAGCAATTGCAATTTAGAATTGTAAAGCCATATGAGCAAGGTGAGCCGATCATAATGAATGGAAAAACTATTCAGCCTGCAGATATTGACAGAATAAGAATTAGTAAAAGTAAAGAAACAAGCGAACAACTGATTGAGAAAATAAGAGTTGAAAACAGAAATAGCAGTTTCATAAGCATTGGGGGACCAAGTTATGATTGGCAAGCAGCAGCTCGTGCAACAGATATAACTGATGAAATTATTTCTGGACCTATTGGTTATAAGAAAGAAGAAAGTTCAAAAAATAAAAATGAAGAAATTTTTAAAAATCCAAATAATAAAGTCTTCGTTGTTCACGGTCACGACTCGGAACTAAAAAATGACATTGATATATTTTTGCGTGATATAGGATTGGATCCCATAATTCTTCATAGGCAAGCTGACGAAGGTTTAACAATTATCGAAAAATTTGAAAAACATTCCGAAGTTTCTTATGCATTTATACTACTCACACCTGATGACGTAGGAATGACCGTGTCTAAATATGAAAAGCACAAAAAAGGTGACGATTACGAATTGAGAGCAAGACAAAATGTAATATTTGAATTCGGATATTTTGCAGCTAAATTGGGAAGAAGAAATGTCTGTTGCATTTATAAAGAAGGAGTTACTTTACCTAACGACATATCAGGACTATTATATAAAAAAGTAACTGATACAATAGATTCAATCAGTTATGAAATTATTAAAGAATTGAAAGCAACCGGAATAAGAGTTGAGATCTAAGTATTTACTCTAACTCAAGTTTAAATGCAACAGTTGGTTCTTGCTTAATTTAAAGTTTTTATAAATTAATAAACATTTTATTAGTTAAAAAGATGGGAGCTTACTCCGTCCAATGCGAGGTTTCCTGTCATTATGGTATATTAAAGGAACTCCGTGTTAACAAGAAAACTAAGTAGATTGAGCTGCAAAAAGCACTATTTAGAAGAATTAAAACAAAACTTCGAATGGATTACAAACTTGTAGATAATGAAGAAGAATTAGCTCTATCAACATTTGAGTTTTCTGGCAAACATGAGTTTTGGAAAGCGACCATTGGGAATGCGCCAAAATATTTTGTCCATATTCAAAATGGAGATAAACACACTTTCGGACTTTCGAAATTTTGTGCATTTAAAGATATAACCGTAGAGAAATATATATCAAGTTATAGATACAAAACTAATGGAGGAAATACGCAAAAACACATCTCAAAACTCACTGGAAAAGATTGGATTCCAAGAATAAGAATAGACAGTGAAATAAGAGAAGAGTTTGATAATTGGATTAGTGAATTTCATCCCAATTATACTCTTGAAAATGCCTCCTTTATTACAATATTACTATCGACAAATACATACTTGAATAAGGCAAAATTTATCGACTCAAAAACGCTAGAAGAAAATTTAAAACTTCAAAGAGAAATCGAAGATATTGGAGAAAAAATCGCGTTTGATTATGAAGTAAATCGATTGTTAAATAATGGAATTAAAAATCCCGAAAAATTTCTTGAACATACTTCAAAAATAAATTCAAGTGCTGGATTTGACATTAGTTGTTTAGTAAAAAAGGAAAATTGTTTTATTGAGGTCAAATCATCTTTAAACAAGAAATTGGACTTTTTTATCACCTTGACCAACTCGGAGCTGACGCTTTTATATATTTAGTTCATATTAAAAACCTTAAAGAAAAAACAGGAGAAGTGTTTAAAACTTTAAGAAATCCGATTGAGAAATTGAGAATAAGTGGAAGTTTAAATCCAATAGCATATAAAGCTAAATTAGTCTAAAAAGATTAACAACAACACAGTAGATGGTTTCTTCCTTTAGCAAATTTATGATAGCTAGACAATATCAACTTTATACAATTAAGAATGAGTCTCAGATGAGATCCTTCCTTTGTCAGGATGACAAGTTTGTGAGGAAGTATCGAACCGCTACTCGCAAAATTGTCATTTCGACGAAGGAGTTTGCGACAATCGATCGTAACACTACTCGCAAACAATCGCAACACTACTCGCAAACTTGTCATTTCGACGAAGGAGACACGAGCTTTTGCGAACTGGCGAAGCAAATCACATAAGATTGGTATTTGTTATTGTTGGGCAAAGAGTTGCTAAATATGTACGCATTTTCATCTGACAATCCATATCTCTTAACTTAAGCTGACGTAGACTTGAGACAATAAGATTTCCATTTTCCAGTCAATTTGATCAAATATCTCTATGCTTGAAATTGATTTTTTGTGGAGGAAGACTGGCTATTTTTACAGATTCCGTTCTGGAAATCTACCGTGGACATTTATTGCTTTTCAATCGAAGCCGTCATCCCGCGAGAGGGATAGTACTGAAAATCCTTTGTTGTGGCGTTGCGGAGCAAAAGCTACAACAAAGATTGGGAAGGGATAGCCCGGACCTGCGCAAATTAAACAACAAAACCCTACTGAAAATTGATGGGATTGCCGCGCTATGCTCGCAATGACGTCTGGCGCAGGTCTCGCCCAAAAAAAACAACAACATTATTATTTAAAGAAAAAATGCCTTGAAAAATAATTTCTCAAGGCATTTATATTTAATAGCAGTTTCGGTTTAGAAAACTTCGCTAGCTTCTTTAAGTTTTTCGGTATTGCTTACCAACTGAAGTTCGTCTACAATCTTCTGGATTTCACCATTCATAATATTTCCGAGGTCGTAAAGAGTCAGACCAATTCTGTGATCTGTAACACGACCTTGCGCATAATTGTAAGTTCTAATCTTCGCAGAACGGTCACCAGAGCTCACTTGAGAAGTTCTCTTGGTAGCATCTTCGGCCTGTTTCTTAGCAAGCTCCTGCTCATAAAGTCTTGAACGCAAAACGCCCATCACCTTATCTTTATTCTTATGTTGCGATTTCTGATCTTGACATTGTGCAATCAATCCTGAAGGAATGTGCGTCAATCTCACCGCAGCTCATTTAAATAACCGTTGCTACAAATAATAAAATCCATCTTTACTTTAAAAATGTTCTAATCAATTTGGAGACTGTTACCTTTTTAGGTAACTTCGTGTTTCATTAATTTCGAATTAAATTGGAGGAATTTAAAAGAGAAATAGGATTTTACGAAAACCACTTCAAGGATTTCTATCTGCAGCAATCGCTCGCCGTTAGGAAGAAAATTGACTGGACGCTTTTGTTACTAAAAAGCACTCGAATTCTTCCAGAAAAATTTTTGAAACATCTTACAAATACGGACGGATTATGGGAATTGCGAATTTCAGCGGGAAGCGGAATATTCCGAGTCTTTTGTTTTTTTGAGGAAGGTAATTTGATAATTCTGTTAGGCGGTTTTCAAAAGAAAACTCAAAAAACACCCCAATCCGAAATTAAAAAAGCGGAGAAGCTTAAAAAAGAATATCTTGAAGGAAAATAAATGACTTGAAAGTGGCGACAACACTAGAATACGGTAAAAAAGTTATGAAAACAGATAAGAGAATAACATCATTTGATGATCATTTGGACGAACAATATGGAACAATAGGAACTGAGTCAAGAAAAAAATTCCAAGAAGAATTTGAAACTTTTAAAATTGGAATTCTAATTCAAGAGGCTCGAAAAAAACAGCAAATGACACAAGAACAACTTGCGGAAAGAGTTGGTACAACCAAAAACTATATTTCCAGAATCGAAAATAACGCAAGTGATATCCGACTTTCGACACTAATGCGCATAATCCGTGACGGTTTGGGCGGAAGTTTAAAATTATCGCTTGATATTTAACGTTGAGCAGAAAAGTATAAATGGAATTACTGATTATATAAAATTGCGGATTCAATTTTAAACTACAAATGACCGTTTCTTTCTTTAGAAAATTTTCGATAGCCAGATGATTGCAATTTTATACAAATAAGATTGAGTCTCAGATGCGATCCTTCCTTCGTCAGGATGACAAGTTTGCGGGGGGGATCTGTCGCAACAATATTCGCAAACTATCACGAAACTAATAGTAAACTATCACAACACTACTCGCAACCTTACTCTCAAACTTGTCATTTCAACGAAGGAGACCCGAGCTTTTGCGAACTGGCGAAGCAAATCACATAATATTTATCTTTATTATCGTTGGATAATAAGATGCTAATTGTGAGAACTTCTTCAACTGACGATCCGTTTTTTTAAATGAGTTTGAGTCTCAGATGGGATCCTTCCTTCGTCAGGATGACAAGTTTGTGGGTATCTATCGCAACAATCCTCGCACACTATCACAACACTACTCGCAAAATTGTCAATTCGACGAAGGAATTTGCGAGAGACCTATCACAAAACTACTCGCAAAATTGTCATTTCGACGCAGGAGAAATCACATAATAGTGGTATTTGTTATTGTTAGGGGACTCGTTGCTAAATGTTTACGCATTTTCATCTGACACCCCATATCTCTTAAGTTAAGCTGACGTACGCTTGAAACGACAAGATTTTCCAGTCAATTTGATGAAATGCCTCTACGCTTGAAATTCACATTTTGTGGAGGAATACAGGATATATTTACAAACTCCGTTCTGGAAATCTATGGCGACAATTTAACAATTGCTTTCCAATCAAAGCCCTCATCCCGCGAGAGGGATAGGACTGGAAATCCTTTGTTGTGGCGTTGCGGAGCAAAAGCTACAACAAAGATTGGGAAGGAATAGCCCGGACCTGCGCTAACCAAATGCTGAATGTTAGCTCCATTTTCTTAGCGCAGGTCTCGCCCAAAAAAAACTCTAACTTGATTAAAAGAAAAAATGCCTTGAAAAATAATTTCTCAAGGCATTTATATTTGAAAGCGGTTTCGGTTTAAAAAACTTCGCTCGCTTCTTTAAGTTTTTCGGTATTGCTTACCAACTGAAGTTCGTCTACAATCTTCTGGATTTCACCATTCATAATATTTCCCAGATCGTAAAGGGTCAAACCAATTCTATGATCTGTAACACGCCCTTGCGCATAATTGTAGGTTCTAATCTTCGCAGAACGGTCACCAGAGCTCACTTGAGAAGTTCTCTTGGTAGCATCTTCGGCCTGTTTCTTAGCCAATTCCTGCTCGTAAAGTCTTGAACGCAAAACGCCCATCGCTTTATCTTTATTCTTATGTTGCGATTTCTGATCTTGACATTGCGCAATCAATCCAGAAGGAATGTGCGTCAATCTCACCGCAGATTTAGTAGTATTTACCGATTGACCTCCAGGCCCAGACGAACAGAAAAAATCTACTCGTACATCATTCATATCTATCTGCACGTCAAATTCTTCAGCCTCAGGAAGCACCATAACGGTCGCTGCAGAAGTATGCACACGGCCTTGAGTTTCCGTCTGAGGAACACGCTGTACTCGGTGTACACCAGCCTCATACTTTAAAGTACCGTAAACATCGTCTCCAGTAACTTCAAAAATAACCTCTTTGAATCCTCCAGATGTACCTTCATTCATATCCACCACAGATGTTCTCCATCCGCGGTTTTCACAGTATTTAGTGTACATTCTGAACAAATCACCGGCAAAAATACTCGCTTCATCTCCACCAGTACCCGCACGAACTTCGACCATTACGTTTTTGGCATCTTCAGGATCTTTGGGAATCAGCAAAAAT
>JBBSRP010000110.1:0-9992 GCA_038242935.1 Flavobacteriales bacterium | reverse complement strand
GAAGTAACCCAAGTAGTACTGGAACAATTTTTCCCCCTTTGTAAATCATCCCAAGAAGATTTCCTGATAATGGATGTCCTGTATTATCTCCATTTTCGAAGTTAGATGGCGACCCCATGATATATCTCCAAATCAAAGTTCCCATCCCGATGCACGCAATGATCACAATTAAAGAAAATATATTTCCTCCTGTAATACCACCTTCTTTTTTAACGTTTGCCATTTTTTTAAATTTTAATGTTCTTTTAATTAATGTTTAATTATCAGTTTTGATTTTTTGATAGGAGCAAATTTAAATTTTTACTTCAAATAAAAAAACTTTTTTTACTTTTATTATGATGAGGTAACAGAAGCGTAACAGTAATAAAAAGTTTGTAATAAATTAAATGCAATTTAAACGCAATCTAGCGCAAGGTTTCATCTCAAAGATCAACGCAGCAAAAGTAATATTATTATACTCAGTAAAGTGTTCAATAATTTTTAAAGTATCTTGCAATATCAAATCTGTTTCCACAAATTTTAATAATAACCACCTATGGATAAAACTGCTGACTTTATTAAACATATCAATTCAGGTTATACTCCCAACGGCAGGGGCATCACTTTAGGATCGGCAATTTTGGATGGAGAAGTCATTTTTGAAGCATCCATAAACATACCACTAAAAACACTCAATAGACACGGTTTGATCGCGGGAGCTACAGGTACGGGAAAGACAAAAACGATACAGGTTTTGTCCGAACAGTTATCTGCTCAAGGCGTGCCTGTTTTAATGATGGATATAAAAGGTGATTTTAGCGGAATTGCGAAGGAAGGGGAAGAAAAGTCTTTTATTACTGATCGGATGCAAAAATTGAAACTACCCTTTGTCCCTCAGTCCTTTCCTACCGAGTTACTTACACTGAGTGAGCAAAATGGTGTAAGACTTCGCGCAACTGTTTCGGAATTTGGTCCAGTTTTGTTCTCCAGAATATTAGATCTTAACGATACGCAAAGCGGCGTCGTTGCAGTAATATTTAAGTTTTGTGATGATCTTAAAATGCCACTTCTTGACTTGAAGGACATCAAGAAAGTTCTGAATTATATTAACGAAGAAGGGAAGTCAGTGATCGAAAAAGATTATGGGCGAATATCGACTGCTACAACAGGAATTATTTTAAGGAAAATCATTGAATTAGAACAACAAGGAGGTGATATATTCTTTGGCGAACTGTCATTTGATATTCAAGATTTAATGCGGATTAATGATAAAGGACAAGGTTATGTAAACGTTCTTCGACTTACGGATATTCAGGATAAACCCAAATTATTCTCGACATTTATGCTAAGTCTTTTGGCCGAAATCTATGAACAGATGCCAGAAAAAGGGGATTCGGAGCAACCTGAACTTGTCATTTTTATTGATGAGGCGCATCTTATTTTTCAAGAAGCGAGTAAAACTTTACTGAATCAAATTGAAACAATCGTCAAATTAATAAGATCGAAAGGAGTAGGAATTTTCTTTATAACTCAAAACCCAACGGATGTGCCTGCGGGGATTTTGGCACAACTTGGATTGAAAATTCAACATGCTCTTCGTGCCTTTACGGCAAAAGATCGGAAAGCAATTAAGATGACCGCAGAGAATTATCCCATTTCCGAATTTTATAAAACTGATGAAGTACTTACTTCTCTAGGAATTGGAGAAGCGTTAGTCACAGTTTTAAATGAAAAAGGCGTTCCTACTCCGCTGGCCGCTGTAATGTTGAGAGCTCCAGAAAGCAGAATGGACATTCTAACAGCATCTGAAATAGACACGATAAATGCACAATCTAAGCTAGTACGAAAGTACAGTGAAGTTATAGATCGAGAAAGTGCTTACGAAATTCTGAACAAGAAAATTGCCGAAAGCGAGCAAGCAGCTCTTGAAAAAGAAAAGCAGAAACCTCAAAAACCGAGTAGCAGTAGCTCAACAACAATGAGCCCCACAGCGAAGTCTGTCATTA
The DNA here is from genome assembly GCA_038242935.1 of Flavobacteriales bacterium. Classification (GTDB taxonomy): domain Bacteria; phylum Bacteroidota; class Bacteroidia; order Flavobacteriales; family Flavobacteriaceae; genus Flavobacterium. The sequence continues at coordinate 8,007 of JBBSRP010000110.1, read as the reverse complement.
AAGTTGTAACAAGTGCCACATTTATAAGAGGAATCTTTGGAGTAATGAACAAACTGATGAAAGGGAAATAAAAATTCTTATTTATATTCTTTCAGTCCCTGCTGACTGAAAGATTAATTAAAGTTTTGTGAATCTCTTTTTGATTTGGATATATTTTGGCGACTTTTAATTTTGATTATATTATTCGCGAATCATCTAAGCAAAAACTACAGTTTATGAAAAATTATTTTATACAATCAAAACCTTTTGTGGTTCCTACTACCGATGGCAAACTCATAGAAGAGCACCATGGAATGGCCACCACAAACAACAGAGATATATCAATAGCACATATGATTGCACCTCCAGGTTGGTTTGAACCATTTCAGAAACCAGAGTTTGACGAGTACACTTATATTATTAAAGGTAGAAAACAGTTTATTGTAGATGGTGATGTCTTAGTTTTAGAAGCTGGACAATCGATCAAAATCTCTAGAGGTGCGCAGGTGCAATATTCCAATCCTTTTGACGAATCCTGCGAATACATGTCCATTTGCACTCCCGCTTTCTCAATAAATAGCGTCAATAGAGAATTGGATTAAGCTCTATTTTAAAATTATTTACTCTTCATTAAAAAATTAAAATATGAATGCATCAAAAAGAATAATTATCGTAGGAGCAGGTTTCGGAGGATTGCGATTGGCTCAAGACTTAGAAAAGTCTGAATACGAAGTTCTACTTATTGACCAGAATAATTACCACCAATTTCAACCATTGATGTATCAAGTGGCTACTGCACGCTTGGAACCATCTAGTGTTGCATTCCCTTTGCGAAAGGTTTTTCAGCATGTAAAAAACGTTCGGATCCGAATTGCAAAAGTAAAAAAGGTTGATGCTGCTGCAAAAATATTACATACTACTGCTGGAGAATTCCCTTATGATTACCTAGTAATGGCGCAAGGATGTACAACGAATTACTTTGGAAATGAGGAGATGGAAAGGAATGCTTTTCCAATGAAATCAATTCCCGAAGCATTGCAACTTCGAAATAGAATTCTTCAAACTTTTGAGGAAGCAGTTTCGAAAAGTGGCGATGAACTGCAAGCAACCCTCAATTTTGTAATTGTGGGTGGTGGGCCAACAGGAGTCGAGCTAGCTGGAGCACTTGCTGAGATGAAAACCAATATTCTTCCAAAGGATTATCCAGATAAAGACTTCTCAAAGCTGACTATCTATGTGATCGAAAGTGCCCCAAATGTGCTTAATAACATGAGCGATGAATCTAAGCATACAGCGAAAAAATATTTAATTGAAATGGGGGTGATCGTAATGAACGGATCACTAGTAAAAGATTATGATGGAACGACCGTACAGTTAAGCGATGGCTCTACGATTGCCGCGGAAAACGTAATATGGTCTGCTGGAATTATTGGAAATAAAGTAGACGGTTTTGCTGAAGAATCCTATACTCGTGGAGGTCGACTGATTGTAAACCGATATAATGAAGTAGAAGGACATGAAGATATTTATGCGTTAGGTGATATCTCTTGGATGACTACTCCAAAATATCCAACAGGACATCCTCAAGTAGCAAGCGTTGCTATAGAACAAGCTAAAGTTCTCGCAAAAAATTTCAGAAAATTATCACATAGCACAATGCGAGAAGAATATGAATACCACGATAAAGGTTCAATGGCGACAGTGGGCAAACGAAAAGCGGTAGTGGATCTACCATCTTTCAGTTTTCAAGGTAGACTTGCCTGGTTAACATGGATGTTTGTACACTTAATGCTTATTTTGAGTGTGAAAAATAAATTGGTAATATTCATAAACTGGGCGTCAAGCTACTTTAGTAATGATAGCACTCTGCGAGTTATGATAAAACCAGTAAAACAGAAAGTAGAAAACTAAAATTTAAGAGTCGAGCAGTTCGATAATTTTCTGCTCGATTTCTTTTGTATTCCAAATGTTCTCAATATTGGGAATACTCATAATCTCTTCCATTATCTTATCCTGCTGATCTCCTATTTTCAAAGCTTCTGCATAAGGTCTGTGACTGAAAGTTACACGACTGTACAAGGGCAACCATTTATCTGGATATTTCTCTGAGAAATGCTTTTCTATCTGCTTTTGCAGTAAAAACTTTTCACTTGCGGTATCAGAGCTCATCTCCATAAAATTTCGATATGAAAGTTCGGCAATTGCATCAGCATTAGGCTTTCTACTTTTTTGATATTCAGAAAAAACACTTTCCCAGTCATCACCGTATTTCTCAATCATTTCGTTGAGCACCGTAATATCTTCAAATCCTGCATTCATTCCCTGACCATAAAATGGAACAATTGCATGGCAAGCATCTCCAATTAAAGCTACTTTATCGTAATATGTCCAAGGATAGCACTGCATCGTAACTAACGAACTTGTTGGGTTTTTAAAAAAATCCTCAGTAAGCTTTGGTATTGCATTGATCGTATCAGGAAAATTATTTAAGAAGAAATCTTCAACAGAGCGTACATCCGTTAATTTTTCAAATGAGTTTGGACCTTCAAACGGCATAAATAAAGTACAGGTAAAACTGCCATCAAGATTAGGCAAAGCAATAAGCATATATTCGCCTCTAGGCCAAATATGAAGCGAATTTTTATTTAGTTTATGAGTACCATCTTCATTGGCAGGAATATTCAGCTCTTTATAACCTGTACTAAGAAAGTCTTGTCGGTAATCAAACATATTTTGCCTCTGCATTCTATGACGTACACGAGAAAAAGCACCGTCGGCTCCAAAAACAACGTCATATTTCAGAGGAGTCCACGCACCTTGCTCCGTTTCACCAACGTGCAATGTAGCTGTTGCTAAAGTAACGTCCCAAATTCTGGTCTGAAAATGAAATTCGGCACCAGCCTTTTCAGCAAGATCAATCATTCTTCTATTCAGAACACCTCGCGAAATACTATAAATAGCCTCTCCGTCTTTTCCATAATACTGAAATTTCACCTCTTCATCAGTATGAATTGCGCGCTTGTCCATCGGAATTGCGATGTCGCGAATGTCGTCTCCGATACCAGCATAGTCTAAGGCTTTCCAACCTCTGTCTGACATTGCAAGATTTATAGAACGTCCCGAAAGAGAAAGTTTCCGAATATCAGGACTGCGATCATAAACATGAACTGTATGATTTTGTTTTCTAAGATAGATGGCCAATAAAGAACCCACTAATCCCGAACCTACAATTGCTATCTTTAATGGTTTTTGCATAAATCTAAAGTGAAATGATTATTCTCAGATCTTCAAAAATGGCGATCTGACTACTCTTTTTTGTACCAAAATAAAACTGTCACAACTAATCATTAAGTCGCGACAGTTTTATTCTTGAACTATTGAGTTACTTTCTTTTAAAATTAATTTTGTTTCCTACTGCCATTTTATTATTCTTGGCGAATATTCCACACATGTGAAACAACATTCTCGATCCAACATTTCCATCCCAATCATCATCGCCTGGTGAAACTTCGACCAAATCAAAGCCTATAATTTCTTTGTCGCTATCTGCTAGTTTAGTTAGTAAGAAAGTAGCTTGCTCAAATGACATTCCACCAGGAACTGGAGTACCTGTATTTGGGCAATACCATGCTTCTAGCGCATCAATATCAAAGCTAATAGCAACTTTTTGAGGTAACGCAGAAATTATGTTATCGCATTGTTCATTCCAAGTAATTCCAGAGAAGGTTTCACTTTTCAAGTCCATATCTGTATGAACAATAACTCTATCTTCTAGTGCAACTTCTACTTCCTGCTGACAAAAATCTCGAATTCCGACCTGAACAATTTTTGAAATCTCAGGAATCTTTAATGCATTGTACATTATTGAAGCATGAGAATTTTCAAATCCTTCATACGCTTTTCTCAAATCCATGTGAGCATCAAGATGTAGCAAGCCAAAGTCATCGTGCATAGTAGCAAGAGCTTGGTAATATCCTAATGGCGTTGAGTGATCTCCACCCAGAAGTACAACCTTTTTCCCTTGATTAGACCAATGAAGTACGCGTTCTTTTACTTGACAGTTAAAAGTTTCGCATGCTTTATTAATTTCATCTAAATCTGCGTTTAACCTTACATTTTCTGCAATTACTTCTCCACCTTCAAGTGCAGCAATAATCGGCTGAGCCAACGCTTTATATTTTTTACTTTGCTCTGCCCACTCTTCCGTCTGTTCGTTAAGGTCTAAAAAAATACCCAATTTCCATAAATCGGGAAATTGCTGATGATGTAAATCTACTTGAAAAGACGATTCCAAAACTGCATCAGGTCCATCCGACGCACCAGCGCCGTAGCTGACAGTAACTTCCCACGGAACGGGAACTATTATAATTTCGCATTCTTCAGCCGTAAATGGAAGCCCAAAAATACTTTCGTCAGCTAATCCTGGCTGTGAAGGATCAAAGTTTTTTATTTTATTTTCTTTGTTCATTTTTAGAACGATTGATTGTTAAAAAATTATTTCCTAGTTAATCCGACTTTTAAAATCTGACCAAAATCGTACATATCTTCAAAAGAACAATACAATGGAACAGGCGCAAGTCTGATAACATTTGGTTCACGCCAATCTGTAATAACGCCATTCTCCATCAAATAGTCAAATAAAGCACGACCTTCTCCATGGAGTAAAATTGATAGTTGCGAAGCTCTTTCTGAAGGATTACTAGGTGTAATAATTTCAAAATTTCCTCCCACTTCTTTCTCTATTTCATGTAATATGAATTCTAGATACGCCGTAATTTTATCACGTTTCTCGATAAGTGCATCCATCCCTATCTCGTCAAACATTTCGCAAGAAGCTAAGTAAGGCGCTAGCGAAAGAATTGGAAGATTACTTATTTGCCATCCATCTGCACCATTTACTGGATCAAAAACCGGTTCCATCTTAAAACGCCTTTCCTTATTATGTCCCCACCAGCCAGCGAAACGATTTAGAGTTTTATCTGCATGATGCATTTTATGAACAAAACATCCTGAAGCATTTCCTGGTCCTGAATTCATATATTTATAGCTACACCAAGCGGCGAAATCCACATTCCAGTCATGAAGATTTAATTTAATATTTCCTGCGGCATGCGCAAGATCCCAACCTACATAAGCGCCAGTTTTATGTGCAGCTTCTGTGATTGTCTTAATATCAAAAACTTGCCCCGTATAGTAATTTACTCCTCCTATTAAAACTAGAGCAAGTTCATCTCCAACTTCTTCTATTTTCTGTAAAACATCTTCAAGTCTAATATTATGCTCTCCTTCTCGTCTGTGTATTTCAACTATCGCATCTGAAGGTTTCAGTCCGTGAAAACAAACTTGACTTTGCAAAAGGTATTGATCACTAGGAAACGCTTTTGATTCGCAAATAATCTTGTACCTCTTTGGCGTAGGCTTATAAAACGAAACCATCATCAAATGTAAATTAACAGTCAGGGTATTCATAACTGTAATTTCTTCTGGCAACGCTCCTACCACTTTACTCAAAGGGTTTGCAAATCTCTCATGGTAATCCCACCAAGGTTTCTGTGCAAAAAAGTGTCCTTCAACAGCAAGATTAGCCCAGTCATCCATTACCTCATCAACATACGCTTTTGCGCGTGTAGGTTGTAAGCCTAAAGAATTTCCAGTAAAATATATTACTTTCTCTCCCTTGACCTTTGGAAATATGAACTCACTTTGATATTTGTGCAATTTGTCCTCTTGATCGCATTGCTGTGCGAAAGATTTTGTATTTTTAAATTCCATACTATTTTTTTGATGTTTGTAAAAATAAGAAAAAATAAGAATGTACGTTTAGTAAAAACAGACAAACCGCAAAGTCATTTAAAACTTCAAATAAAAATTAGATGAAAAACTATATTAGTGTAGGTATTATCGCATTATCAATCCTGATTGCATCGTTTATGTTTTCCAATACTTTTAAAAACAGAAATAAAAGCAGCAATACGATTAGCGTCACTGGATCAGGAAACAAGGATTTCACCTCAGACTTGATTGTATGGAGTGCATCGTTCTCTAGAAAAAGTATGGAACTGAAAGATGCAAATGAAGCAATTGACCAAGATAGACAGCAGATAAAAACGTATTTGTTAGGCAAAGGAGTGCCCGAAGATGAGATTGTTTTTTCGGCAGTAAATTTCAATAAGGACTATCGCTATACGTACAATGAGAATGGCGGTACACAACAACAAATATTTACGGGTTACAATTTAACGCAGACAGTTACAGTTCAATCTCAAAACGTAAATAAAACGGAGAAAATATCGAGAGAATCAAGCGACCTAATTAATTCTGGAATCGAATTTTATTCAAATGCTCCAGAATACTATTATACTAAACTTGCAGCGCTTAAAATCCAGATGATTGCCGAAGGAACGAAAGATGCAAAGACGCGCGCTCAAAGTATTGCGGAAAATGCTGGTGCTTCACTCGGAAACCTAAAAAAATCGGATATGGGAGTTTTTCAAATCACTGGTCAGAATTCATCAGAAGATTTTACTTACGGTGGGTCATTTAATACAATTTCAAAAAATAAAACAGCAAATATTACCATCCGCTTAGTATATGAAGTAGATTAAATACGACCCCACAAAAAATAAAAAATCCCGATTCACAATGATGTGAACCGGGATTTTTTATTATAGAAAATTTCGTTTTAGATGATTAGCATCGCATCACCATAAGAGTAGAAATTATATTTTTCTTTAATTGCTTCTTCGTAAGCTTTTTTCATAAAATCATGACCTGCAAAGGCAGCTGTCATCATAAGTAGTGTCGACTTTGGAGTATGAAAGTTTGTAATCATGCAATTTGCAATACTAAAATCATACGGAGGAAATATAAATTTGTTTGTCCATCCCTCAAAAGTATTCAGTGTTCTTTGAGATGAAACAGCACTTTCTATAGCACGCATAGAAGTAGTACCTACTGCGCAAATACGTTTCTTCTTAATTTTTGCGTCATTTACAATATCACATGCTTCTTGAGTAATTTTTAATTCCTCTGAATCCATTTTATGCTTAGATAAATCTTCTACTTCAACTGGATTAAAAGTTCCTAAACCTACGTGAAGAGTTACTTCAGCAAATTTAATTCCCTTAATTTCCAGACGTTTTAGCAAATGTCTTGAGAAGTGCAAACCTGCAGTTGGAGCCGCCACTGCACCTTCTTCTTTGGCATAGATTGTTTGATATCTATCAGCATCTTCTGGTGTTACCTCACGGTTTATATATTTGGGTATTGGAGTTTCTCCAAGTTCAGTAAGCTTACTTCTAAATTCTTCATAAGATCCATCATATAAAAAGCGAAGTGTTCGACCACGTGAAGTAGTATTGTCAATAACCTCAGCGACAAGAGAATCATCATCACCAAAATACAATTTATTTCCAATTCTTATTTTTCTAGCTGGATCTACAAGTACGTCCCAAAGTCTTTGCTCAGTATTTAACTCTCTTAAAAGAAAAACTTCAATACGTGCTCCAGTCTTTTCTTTGTTACCAAATAAACGTGCAGGAAAAACTTTTGTGTTATTAAGCACCATAATATCTCCCTCATCAAAATAGTCGATAACATCTTTAAACATCTTGTGCTCGATAGTTTGTTTCTTGCGGTCAAGTACCATTAGTCTTGCCTCATCTCTATTTTCTGATGGAAATTCAGCTAATAACTCAGACGGTAAATCAAATTGAAAGTGGGATAGTTTCATGTATATTTTTTAAGACTGCAAAGATACTATCGTCGAGTAGGCAAAGTCAAGTGTTTTACCATCTATTTAATAATTATTAAATAAAACGCAGTACTTTCTAATATTTTTTACGTATAAATCCTAAGAATCAACTTCTGCCGATACTATTCCTAGCTTAAAAATGTCTTTCCAAAAATCTGGATATGATTTTGCCACAACTTCTGATTCTGAGATGCTTAGATTTGTACGCAAAACAAGTGGAGCAAATGCCATTGCCATTCGATGATCTTGAAAAGTCTCGACTGTAACATTATCAT
>JBBSRP010000109.1:0-10150 GCA_038242935.1 Flavobacteriales bacterium | reverse complement strand
CTGCCTCAGTTCCTTTGTTACCATGAGCACCACCGCTTCTGTCTAGAGATTGCTGCTGATTGTTGTCGGTAAGCATACAAAAGATAACTGGAACATCATTAGTAACATTTAGATCCTTAATTCCTTGAGTTACACCTTCACAAACAAATTCAAAATGCATCGTTTCTCCCTTAATGACGCATCCAATAGCAATAACGACATCCACATTTTGTGTTTCAATCATTTTTTTGGATCCATAAACAAGCTCAAAACTTCCTGGAACATTCCATCGGGTGATTTTCTGCAATTTCGCTCCGCAATCTAGTAGCGCAGCCTCACAGCCTTTGTACAATCCCTCTGTAACTTCGTCGTTCCATTCAGAAACAACAATCCCAAACCGAAAATCATTCGCGTTTGGGATCATTTTTTTATTGTATTCCGATAAATTTTTGTTTGCCGTAGCCATACTTTTTATTTTTGTGACAAGCCAATAAGCGCATCTACAGAATTAGCTTCAGGAGTATTTTTGTATGATTCCTTAATCTCAGTAAAATGTTTTAAAGCTTCGTCGTTCTTACCCAAAGTTAAGGCAATTTTTCCAGCTTTTAATAAAAATCTTGGTGTAGTAAAATCATTTTTATCAACGTTAATAGCTTTCTGATAATAATCTAAAGCTTCGTCGTTTTGATTCTTCTGTGCGTAAGCATCTCCGATAGCTCCTTTTGAAAGCGCGTCCATTACAACTTCTTTAGTGCTAAAGTCTTTAAGTGAAGCAATTGCCTCATCATATTTACCTAAATTAAGGTAAGAAATACCAGCGTAGTAGTTTGCAAGATTAGCAGCATCAGTACCTGAATACTCGTCAGCAATTTTCACAAAACCATATTTTCCTTCAGATCCATTTAATGCTAAAGAAAATAATGAGTCACTTGAAGTGCCGTTAAGTGCTTGATCAAAGTTTTGCTGTGCAGTAAACATTTGTTCTGCAGCATCTGCTTCTTTAGGTTCAATGACAAATTTTTGATACAATACGTATCCAATAGTAAGAAGTGCAATCACTCCTACGATAATAAAGATATATTTTTGGTTTTTAGCAACCCAAGCTTCAGCTTTACCAGCGCCTTCATCAAGCGAAGTAAAAACACCTGCAGTAGTACTTTCAGATTCGTCTACTTCTACATTTTCAATGAAACCATTGTCATCCAGTTTTTCTTTCGGAGTTCTATAACCTCTTTTATTGTAAGTTGCCATTTATTTTTAATTAGTGAGCCGCAAAAATATAATATTTATTCATATTAAAAAGTCATTCCTACCTAATTTTTCAATAATTTGCACTTACTTTGAAATACTTCCGTCAAAGCATTCTATTTTTGCAGTATATTTTAATTTCAGTTCCCTTTTTTGATGTATTTAAAAAACATTTCGCTTTTCAACTATAAAAATTTTTCTGATATTTCTTTTGATTTTGACACAAAAATAAACTGTTTTGTGGGCAAAAATGGAATCGGAAAGACCAATGTTTTAGACGCTATTTATTACCTCGCTTACGGCAAAAGTTATTTTAATCCTCAAGCGGTTCAGAATATAAAACACGGAGAAGATTTCTTTGTTATCGACGGAACATTTGTAAAAGATGATCGCGAAGAGCAAATTGTCTGCAGCCTCAAAAAAGGACAGAAAAAAGTTCTGAAAAGAAATAATAAGCAATACGAGAAGTTTTCTGACCATATCGGATTTATTCCGCTTGTAATTATCTCTCCTTCTGATAGAGATTTGATTACTGAAGGCAGCGAAACACGTCGCAAGTTTATAGACATTGTGATTTCACAATTGGATTCGACCTACTTGCAAGGACTGATTTCGTACCAAAAAACACTTGTTCAAAGAAATGCACTTTTGAAATATTTTGCCATCAATCGAGTTTTTGATGCAGAAACTTTAGCAATTTACGATGAACAATTATCTCAATACGGAACTCCAATTTTCGAAAAAAGACAGAAGTTTTTAAGTGAGTTTATTCCAATTTTCAATAAACACCATCACAGCATTACAAATAGTGCCGAAAACGTGAATCTAGTTTACGAAAGTAGTTTGCACGAAAAAAGTCTTTTAGATTCACTCAGAGATAATTTGGAAAAAGACAAAGTGCTTCAATATACGAGTAGCGGAGTACACAAAGACGATTTATTATTCGAAATTGAAGATAATCCTATCAAAAAATTTGGCTCGCAAGGACAGCAGAAATCTTATTTGATTGCATTAAAATTCGCGCAATTTGAATTCCTAAAAAAAGGAAGCGGACAAAAGCCAATCCTATTATTTGATGATATTTTTGACAAACTCGATGAAGAAAGAGTTTCAAAAATTGTAGAAATGGTTAATGAAGATACCTTTGGACAACTATTTATCAGCGACACTCATTCAACAAGAACCGAAGAAATTGTGAAATCTTCTTACCAGACTTATAAAATCTTTAACCTTTAAAACCGTAAATTAGCATTTTAAAATTAAAATTATGAAACTAAGAATCCTTTTTATCACATTAGTAAGCATCCTATTTTTCAGTTGCAATGCTCAGAACAACAAAGACGTGAAGCTTGTAGATGCAAAAGAATTTTCTACAGAAATCTCAGCTGCTAATTCTCCTCAGATTCTCGATGTGCGTACTCCGCAAGAATACAACGAGCAACATATTGCAAATGCTACGAATATCGACTGGAATGGAACTTCATTTGAAGAGCAAGCAACGCAGTTCGACAAAGACAAAACGATTTATGTATATTGTAAATCTGGTGGTAGAAGCGCCAAAGCATCAGCAAAACTTGCCGAAATGGGCTTTACAGATATCGTAGAACTTGACGGCGGAATTATAAAATGGAATGACGCTGGAATGGATAAACAGTAATTTTTTCTAGCAGTAGTACGGATTTACAAATTAATTGCAAATAAGATTTTTTTTAGGAAGGCTTTCGCCGAAAGAATCCTGCCGAAGATTTGACATTTTCCTATTTTGAAGTTTTATTCTACGATTCAGCACCGCCGTTACCAAAATCTCTTTCGATAAAATAATAAAGTATGATCACAAAAGATAGTTTATCATTTCTAGCAGATCTCAAGGAAAATAATGATCGTGACTGGTTTCTAGAAAACAAAAGTCGATATGACGTTTACAAACAAAACTATTATGATTTTGCTCAAGAATTGCTAGATAAGATGATTGTTCTTGATGACAGTTTGAAAAATCTAGAAGTCAAGAAAGTTGTTTTCAGAATAAATCGAGACATTCGTTTTTCTAAAAATAAAACTCCATACAAAACGCATTTGGCAGTTTGGTTTTCGGCTGGAGCCAAAAAAGACAATCTCGCAGGATACTATCTTCATATCGAAAACGGCAAAAGCTTTGTGGCTGGTGGCCTTTACTGGCCAGAATCTGAACCATTATCAAAAATCCGCAAAGAGATAGCATTTTTTCAAGATGACTTGGAGAAAATTATTGGCGATAAAGAATTCAAATCGCTTTATAAAGCTTTGGAGCGAAATGAAAATAACAGTTTAAAGACTTCTCCAAAAAATTACGACAAAGATCATCCTGCAATAGAATTCTTAAGATTAAAATCTTTCGTGGCAAGCGCCGTTGTAGCTGAAAAAGAGATATTCAAAAAAGATTTTGCAGACAAAGTTGCTCAGCAAATGATTATCTTAAAACCTCTCGTTAATTTTTTAAACCGCGGTTTACTATCCTAAATAACTTTATTTTCAGCAAAAGCATTTCAATACAATATGGAAACTCAAAAGAATTTTTCTCTCAAAAATCACAACACTTTTGGCATTGAAGCTTCGGCTGCAGAATATATCAGCATCAGTAGTCTTGTGCAGTTAAAGGAAGTTTTGGTAGCAAATGCAAATAGAGAGCTATTTATTTTGGGCGGAGGAAGCAATATGTTGCTGACCAAAAATATTAACGCGCTGGTTTTACACATCAATCTTCGCGGAATCGAAATCACTAACGAAACCGAACATTGCGCTGTTGTCCGTGCTCAAAGCGGCGAAAAATGGCACGACTTTGTGCTTTACACAATTGTAAATAATCTTGGCGGACTAGAAAATATGTCGCTGATTCCAGGAAATGTTGGCACCACTCCAATTCAGAATATTGGCGCTTATGGAACAGAAATTAAAGACACTTTTCTAAGTTGTGATGCAATGAATATTGCGACTCAAGAAATGAAAACTTTCTACAATGACGAATGTGAATTTGGTTATAGAGAAAGTATTTTCAAGAATAAAATAAAAGGTCAATACATAATTACATCTGTAGATTTTAAACTTAGCAAAGGAGCACATAAAATCAATACTTCTTATGGCGACATTACTGCAGAGTTAGCCAAGAATAATATCACTCAGCCAGGAATTGCAGATGTCAGCAAAGCTGTAATTGCAATTAGACAATCGAAACTTCCTGATCCAAAAGATTTAGGCAATAGCGGAAGCTTCTTCAAAAATCCAGTTATCTCACGAGAGGCATTTGAAAAAGTCCAAACTAATTTTCCAGATATCAGACACTTCCCTATCTCTGAAACAGAGGTAAAAGTTCCTGCAGGTTGGCTTATTGAGCAGGCAGGTTTCAAAGGTAAACGCTTTGGAAATGCGGGAATTCACGTAAACCAAGCTTTAGTATTAGTCAATTATGGTGGTGCAACAGGAGCGGAAATATTAGAACTTTCGCAGAAAATTCAGCAGGAAATCTTTGCTGTTTTCGGAATTTGGATAGACGCCGAAGTCAACATTATTTAGATTAAAATTATCTTATCTTTATTAGCGTCAAGCACTAAAAAAATTAGAAATGATTGCTTAAATTTGCAGTCTTTTAAAAGCTACACGCCTATATGCTACTCATTACTTTTTACGTATTTATTTTTGTAATCGCGCTACAACTCCTTTATTACCTAGTGATCTTTGGCAAATTCGCTTTCGCTAAAGTTACAACGGGAGCTCCAAAGAGGTTGGCTGTTTCGGTTATTGTATGCGCTAAGAATGAAGCCGAAAATGTTTCGCGATTTGTGCCGTTGCTAGCAGCTCAAAATTACCCTGATTTTGAAATTATTCTTATCGATGATGCTTCTAGCGATAATACATTGGATCTTTTTGAAGAATTTGAAAAGCAGTACAACAATGTTCGATTGGTAAAAGTTGTAAACAATGAAGCATTTTGGGCAAATAAAAAGTTTGCACTTACATTAGGAATAAAAGCGGCCAAAAATGAGTATCTCTTACTTACTGACGCCGATTGCAGACCAGATTCTGAAAATTGGATAAGCGAAATGAGTTCGCATTTTACTCTTAAGAAAACCATTGTCTTAGGATATGGAGCTTATGAGAAAATTGCCAGTTCATTCTTGAATAAAATCATTCGCTTTGAAACAATGCTTACTGCAGTTCAGTATTTTTCTTGGGCAAAAGCGGGAAAACCGTATATGGGAGTTGGAAGAAATCTCGCTTACAAACGCGAAGAATTTTTCAAAACTAACGGCTTTATAGATCATATGAAGATTCGCTCTGGCGATGATGACTTATTTATCAATCAAGCTGCGGACAAAGATAATACTACAATTTGTTTTAATCCTACAAGCTTTACTTATTCTGAACCAAATACTACTTACAAAGATTGGTTTAATCAGAAAAGGAGGCACGTTTCTACTGCAACTCATTACAAAGCATTTGACAAGTTTCAGCTGACTCTTTTTTACATCTCACAAGTTATGTTTTTTGTATTAGCGATTATTTTGCTAGTCTTTTTATACGAATGGATTATAGTTTTGAGTTTAATAGGATTCAGATATCTTTTTTCGTGGTTGGTCTTAGGATTTTCTAGCGGAAAATTAAAAGAAAAAGATGTGATGTACTGGTTTCCAATAATCGAAATTGTGGTTATATTTACTCAGATGAATGTCTTTCTTACCAATATTTTCTCAAAACCAGTACATTGGAAATAAAAAAATTTATAGAGCGGGCACAACAAGGCGATCAAGTTGCCTTAACCTACCTATTAGATTTTTATTGGAATGAAGTATATGGCTTTATGCTTGTCCGTACCGAAAATGAAGCGGATACAGATGATATTACGATTGAGACATTTGCGAAGGCATTCGAGAAAATCAAAACCTACAATCCCGAATTTCAATTTAACACTTGGCTAATTGCTATTGCAAAGAATGTCCACGTTGATATGATTCGCAAGCGCAAGTCTTCGCCTTTTATCACCCTTGACAATATTGAAAACAGTGAATTTCTCAATCTTCCAGACACTTCCCTAAGCGCCGAAGACGAATTAATTCAGGAACAAAACTTAGCTCGACTTCTACAATATATAAAGGAGTTGAAACCGCATTACCAAGAAGTGATTCAGTTACGTTATTTTCAAGAAATGTCCTATCAGGAAATTGCTGATAAATTGGAACAACCTCTTAGTAATGTCAAAATTAGAATTTTGAGAGCTAAGAATTTATTGGCTGAGATTATTCGAGGGAGGAAGTAAACTTAAACTAGATTTTCTTTTTAGAAGAATTCGTCTCCTGAGTTTCATTTTTAGGCAATTTGGCATTCTCTAGCATTTTGTTTGCCAAATCAAGCTTTTTTGGAAATAGAATCCGCCCTTTGAATTCTTCTAATTTAGGATCTATTTTCACTAACGGTATTTTTGCTTTATTTAAATCTTGCACTTTCATCGTTTTTATATTTTTCGTTTAATTAAAAAACCAACATAATCACTTCCCACTTTAAAAGGTTCAAAAGTCTCATCAATTTTCAATCCATAAACCTTAAAATCCTTTTCTAATTCTACTAAATTTTTTGTAATGCCTATTCGGTAAAGTCTAGTTCTTGCTTCATTACTACCTGTCGCGAAAACATACGCAGTTGGATACTTTCCGGTAAAAGCGTACAATGTAGATACAACCGTTGCTAATACTTTTTTCGAGTCCCCGTTATTTGTTATTACAACGTCATTAATTTCTCTTTTTTCTAAATCTAAATCTCCAAAGCCAAGTTAAAGTAACCTTCAATATTCATTTTGGAGTACTGTACCAATTTAATTATAATTCCCTTCGAACCTACACTTTCAAATTGAAAGATGTTTAAATCTGCTTCGGCGGAATATTCATATCTAAAATATTTCATAATTACACAAGGTTACTAACCAAATTCAAATAAATATACCTCAGGAACTAGTTTTAAAGATGTTATTTAGCACACTATATTCTTAGTTGACAAATATTCTTCAATTGATAATCAACACAATAACAGTGCTAACTTTAAAAAAACATTAAAACTATTGTTTTTCGCAAAGAAGGAGCAGTTTAGCAAATGTAGAAGAGCATTCTTTTTTCGAGTTCATAAATAATATTGGGCTTAATGTTGCTTAAAAAGCAAAAAATCATATCTTAAAATAACGCAATCCCCTAGCCCCGATTGCAGCGGCATCCTCTTTATGGTTGCGCGAAGCAGCAACTATGAAGAGATACAGCGGAAAGCGGGAAAAAGCTCCAAAAAAAAAATATAACAACGAAACGCTCTTTGCAAAGTCTGAAAATAGTTTGATTTCCTATAAAATCAAATTGCAAGTTGTACCTTTGCGAGGCATAATAAAATAGTACAAATGGAGACAGTTTTAGACAATACGTTACCGATAGGGAAACCAAAATGGCTTAAAGTTAAGCTTCCAATAGGAAAAAAATATACCGAACTTCGCGGGCTTGTAGACAAATATGAGCTTAATACAATTTGTACCTCAGGTAGTTGTCCAAATATGGGCGAATGCTGGGGCGAAGGAACGGCGACATTTATGATTTTAGGTAATGTGTGCACACGTTCTTGTGGATTTTGCGGTGTAAAAACTGGACGTCCCGAAACGGTAGATTGGGGTGAGCCTGAAAAAGTGGCGCGCTCGATAAAAATTATGAATATTAAGCACGCAGTTGTGACTAGTGTTGACCGCGATGACTTGAAAGATATGGGTTCGATTATCTGGTACGAAACCGTGCAAGCGATAAGAAGAATGAATCCAAAAACGACTTTGGAGACTCTGATTCCTGATTTTCAAGGGATAGAACGTCATATTGATCGTATTGTTGAGGCTAATCCAGAAGTGGTTTCGCATAATATGGAAACTGTGAGAAGATTGACCCGTGAAGTGCGTATTCAAGCAAAATACGACCGAAGTCTTGCTGTTTTGAAATACTTGAAAGAGCAAGGAATTAATAGAACGAAGTCTGGAATTATGCTTGGTTTGGGCGAACTTGAAGAGGAAGTAATTGAAACTTTGCACGACCTAAGAGCTGCAAATGTGGATGTTGTGACTATTGGTCAATACCTTCAACCAAGTAAAAAACACCTTCCAGTAAAAGAATTTATCACTCCTGAGCAGTTTGCTAAATATGAAAAAATTGGACTTGAATTAGGATTTAGACATGTAGAAAGTGGTCCACTTGTGCGCTCATCTTACAAAGCACAAAAACATATTTTATAAATTTATTCCGAAGCTTTAATGTCGAAAATAAGAGTTGCTATAAACGGTTTTGGCCGCATCGGTCGTAATCTATTTAGATTACTACTAGATCATCCTCAGATTGACGTAGTTGCAATAAACGATCTTGCCGACAATCATACAATGTCGCACTTGTTGAAATACGATAGTATTCACGGAGTTCTGAAGCGAAATGTATCTTTTGACGAAGAATCAATCTTAGTTGATGACGAACATTTTTTATTTTTTCATGAAAAAGACGCAGCAAATTTACCTTGGAAAAAGCTCGATATTGATGTTGTAATTGAATCTACTGGGAAATACAAAACTTTGGAATACATCAGTAAACATATAAATGCTGGTGCAAAAAAAGTAATTCTCTCTGCTCCCGCAGAAGTTGATAGCATCAAAACAATTGTTCTTGGTGTGAACGAAAATACTCTTGATGGTACAGAAACGATAGTTTCTAATGCAAGCTGCACAACCAATAATGCAGCTCCAATGCTGAAAGTTCTTGATGAATTGTGCCAAATTGAAAACGCTTATATAACTACTGTCCATTCATATACTACCGATCAAAGTTTACACGATCAGCCTCACAAAGATTTGCGTCGTGCAAGAGGTGCTAGTCAATCTATTGTTCCTACAACAACTGGCGCTGCGAAAGCACTGACAAAGATTTTCCCTGAAATGGAGGGGAAAATTGGGGGTAGCGGAATACGTGTTCCAGTGCCTGACGGATCGCTTACAGATCTAACGGCTTATGTAAAGAGAGAAGTTACTATCGAAGAAATAAATGAAGCTTTCTTGAAGGCTTCCCAAAATGGACTTAACGGAATTCTTGATTACACTGAAGATCCAATAGTATCAGTAGATATCCTCGGAAATCCCACTTCTTGTCTTTTTGACTCGCAACTAACGTCTGTTATTGGGAAAATGGTAAAAGTTGTAGGCTGGTATGATAATGAAATTGGCTACAGCTCTAGACTTATAGATTTAATTATGCTACTAAATAAAAAATAAAGTAGTAAATTTAAGCCACTTATAAGTTCTAATATGAAAGTTTGGCTGCACGCTCTTTTATTATTTAGCGTACTGACTTTTTCTCAGCCAAAAGCCGAAAAAATAGACAGCGTAGCCACCTATTTACAACTTGCTGCTTTTGATACTAAAATCAATAATTATATCGCGGCGTTAGATTTCACGCAGAAAGCGATTAACTATGCTGCTGTGAATGATGATATTGAAAATCAAGCAAAATCGTATACACTTCAGGGTGATATTTATTTTCAGATAAAGAAATACGAAGACGCTTTTGACGGATATGACAAAGCATGCAATTTGTATACAAATATTGCGCCATCCTCTGATCAAGCACTTGCTCATTATAAGAAAGGCCTTTGCTTTATGCAGAAAAAGCAATATTCGATGGCAGAAATATCTTTTGATACTGCAAAAAAAATTTACCATTCTATATCCTACCTCGACGCAATTGAACTGCTAGAACTACAGAAGGGAATTTTATACAAAACGAATGGCAAAGTAGATCAAGCGGCGTTAATATTTACTGCTCTTATCTCCAAAACTGAAAAAGAAGATGCTTACAATCTTCGGGCAGAAGCATTGTACGAGTTGGGGACTTTAGAATTG
>JBBSRP010000108.1:0-10228 GCA_038242935.1 Flavobacteriales bacterium | reverse complement strand
TCAAAATACTCAACTGTCAATCCTGTACCAACACCTGCAATCTCGTCATTCTTTAAAGTTAAGTTGAAAGAGGCAAGTCCATCGTAGTTGTCATCACAAACTTCTAGAGGAGTAGGGTCTACAATTGTTGGCGCTTCTGTGACATTTAATGCTATTGTAGTAGTATTAAAACAAGTTGTCGTCGCATTATAAACTCTTATAAAAACAATTGTTGTTTCAGTTTCGTAAGGAGAAGCTAGTGGGTTATCACCTGTTTCAGCATTAGCAAGAGTCAAATGATACGTCACTGTAACTTCTGGTCCAACAGTGCCTGTAATTTGCGCGTTGTTTGATACAAGATCAAAAGATGCAGTTTCTGTAACGCCATTGCTACATTCAAACATCGGTGCTGGCTCCAAAGTAGCCGGACGTGGATTTACAACTACGTTAAACGAATTAATAGCGAAACATCCTGTTACTGAATTCTCTAATCGTACCCAAACCACAGCAGTTGCGCTAGGGTAAAGAGCAGCCGTATTAATTTCTGTTCCAGCAATTCCTTCTTGAGCAGCAGTCTGAGAAGTATAATAAGTCACCTCAATGTCTTCTTGACCATCGATAATTTCTACTGTCTTAGTAGACAAATCAAAATCCTCAATTCCATCTGCTGGAGTACTTGACTCACATAAGGGATAATCTGCTATTGCAACGACAGTAGGTATTGGATTTACTACCAATTGTAAAGTTGTAGCACTATAACATTCCGGCGATGCAGGATCAAAAATATGTACCGTTAAGGTTTGAGTATTAGGAGTTGTATTCTGATAGTTGGTAACGTTTAAAATCGCCGTTGTCGAACCAGCGGCAAAATATTGCACCGTCAATGGCGCACTAGCTGTAATCTCATTGTTTTTTGTCGGTAAATTGAAAATTGCGAATCCATCGTAGTCATTATCACAAATTTGGTATGGCGTAGGATCAACAATAGTAAGAGCATCAACAATTGTGATTGTAAAGCTTTCTTCTGCAGAGCATGCTATTGGACCTCCAGAGAAAACAAATAAAGTTGTAGTACTAGAAATCACATCACCAGCAGACAGCGGCTCACCTCCACCTTGAGTCGCAGTAAAGTAATTTCCATTAGTAAGGGCAGGCAAGGTATAAGGAGTACAAGTTTCTACATCTGCAGGATTATCTACTATAGCATTACCTAAAATATGAAGTGTAAATGGCATAACTTGATAGCATCCAGAAGTAATTAAACTTTCGATTTTTATAAAAATAACTTCACCATCTTCTCCTTCATACGCAGTTGTATTAGGTATATCTGCAATTCCATTATCAGCATTAAACTGAGAATTAAAATAATATACATCAAAATTTGAAGGATTTTCTCCTGCAAAAACATCATCTTCAACTTGAGTAAGATCAAAGATATTACCACATTCTGCAAGATCTGGAGGAGTGTTTGTTATAGGTAAAATTGCAGGCTGAATTTCAATAGTTACACAAGCATTAACAGGACATCCAGGACCATACGGATAAGCATCAACGCAATATTGGCCACCCTCACTCACGGTAATACATGGGTCAGTTGCACCCGTAATAGGCACTCCATTAAAATACCACTGATGTGGAATTGTAGCATCCAATCCTGTACAAATTTCATATTCTGCACCATTACATAGCGCCGTACCTGCATCGACAGTTAAGTCTCCACCAAGATCTATGGGAGTAGTAGAAAAACTATTTGCTTGCAAAAATACTGCAGAATCTAAGCTATTATCTGATACATTTCCTATTGCCAGTTTTATATGATATGTCTCTCCGCAAGTGACAGTTGACATTGCGGGTATAACCACAGTAAAACCGTCGTATTGAACTCCATTCTGCGTATTAGCAATATAAAACGCATTATTATTTATGTGGTTAACAGTATTAATTGTAACGTAACTTGTTGTATTTGGAATAAGCGCAATATTCACTGCCTGATTAGAAAAGGTACCAGTAATTCCAGGTCCGCTAAGAAAAAAACCAAAAGCATCGTTAAAAGAAGTATTTGCATATTCAGGATACTCTTCTGATGCGAAAACAAAGTTAAAGCTTAAATCTTGCCCAGTGGGAATGAAATCAAATTCTAAAATAGCAACGTTACGAATACTAGATGGATTGGGAATAAGCATACCAAGATCTGCATCACCTTGCACAGGATTGTCAGTAGCCGCCGTTGTACTAGTCGAATTATTAGGTCCTGGAGCGATAGATGCTTTTCCTGTTGCCAAAATTACACCAGCATCCAAACCTAAGTTGGTAGTTGCTCCTCCACTAAATCGTGCTGCCTGATCCCGAATAAGATTCGCATTTCCTACACTTCCATTAAAGGTCACGTTGCTAACAGTTACACCTGCACCAAGAAGTACATCTTGAACTAACTCAGTAGGGGTTTGATTATTGGTAATTACCAATTGTGCCTGGCTTGTAAAACCGAATACCAAACACATTAAAAGTAATGCTTTTTTCATTTAGAAGAATTGTCAAAATTGTTACTTAAGAATATTACAAATCTTTGTTAATTATTTGTAGAAAGGTCAAATATACCTATTCACGTAAAATATCTTTGTTAAATTTGTAAAAAAATTAATTAAGATGACAATCCTCAAAATACTAGAGACGCAAAATCCTACAATCCTCAAGTTTGAATTTCCTGATTTTATTGTTACTCAAGGAAATTATGAGTACAAAAATATTGATGATGCCAAAAATTCTCCATTGGCACAACAGCTATTTCATCTTCCATTTGTAAAAACGATTTACATTTCAGGAAAATTTGTAGCGATAGAAAGATATAACATTGTAGAATGGTCAGATGTGCAGGAAGCTGTCGCTGAACAAATTCAAGATTATGTAAATAATGGAGGCGAAATTATTACGGCGCAAGCTGCACCTAGTGGAAAGAAAGCAATCACTGTTTATGGTGAAATGACTCCAAATCCATCAGCATTAAAATTTGTTGTCAACATAATGTTGACTAAAACATCGGCAGATTTTAAAAGCATTGATGACACCGCTGCTTCACCATTGGCAAAAGTACTTTTCAACTTCCCTTATGTAAAAGAAATTTACATCCACGAAAATTACGTTTCTATTACTAAATATGATATTTATGAATGGAATGATATTACTTTGGAACTTAGAACTTATATCAAAGAGTTTCTTGAAAATGGCGGAAAAGCCGTTGACGAAGATTTGATTGTTGCGACTCCCGAGCAACAAAAACAACAGATTACGAATTTTGATACTTTAGATACGATTTCACAGAAAATTATAAATATTCTTGAGGAGTATGTTAAGCCGGCTGTTGCGGCAGATGGTGGAAATATTTTGTTTCAATCCTATGATCCGATCGAAAAAAGAGTCAAAGTAGTAATGCAGGGAGCTTGCAACGGTTGTCCTTCTTCTACCTTCACACTAAAAAGTGGTATAGAGAATATGCTGAAAGATATGCTCAACGATGACGACATCAAAGTCGAGGCTGTTGCAGGATAAATAAAATTTTAAAAAGCGTTCTTCTGGGACGCTTTTTTTTATTAATTTAAATTGATTTTATTATGAATGAACTATCAAAAGAAAGCAGTCCGTATTTACTTCAACACGCCAATAATCCCGTTCATTGGAAGGCATGGAGCGATATAAATTTGGCGAAAGCCCAAGAACAAAACAAATTGATAATTGTGAGCATCGGCTATTCGGCCTGCCATTGGTGCCACGTTATGGAGCACGAAAGTTTTGAAGATGAGGAAGTCGCTCAAACTATGAATAGCAATTTCATTAATATTAAGGTAGACCGTGAAGAGCGTCCGGATATTGATGCGGTATATATGAAGGCGGTACAGATTATGACATCTCGAGGTGGCTGGCCACTCAATGTTGTCTGCCTACCCGACGGAAGACCAATCTGGGGCGGTACTTATTTTGCGAAAGCAGAATGGACAAATTCTCTCAAGGCATTAAATAAGCTCTACCACTCAGATCCTGACAAAATTTATGACTACGCTGAGAAATTACATCAGGGAATTGAATCTATTAGTCTCATAAAAGTCGCAGAAGATAAAAGTGAAATTCCACAGTCTTTCTTGACTTCTTTGATTGACAAATGGAAAAGAAGTTTCGATTTAGATTTTGGTGGATATGCGAGAGCGCCAAAATTTATGATGCCCAATAATTACGAGTTTCTTCTAAGATATGCACATCAGCAAAATGACGAAGAGTTGTTAGATTTTGTAAATCTCACTTTGACCAAAATGGCTTACGGAGGATTATTTGACACTGTCGAAGGAGGATTCTCACGCTATTCTGTAGATCTAAAATGGCATATACCACATTTTGAAAAGATGCTTTATGACAATGCGCAACTCATTTCCTTGTACTCGCAAGCATACAGAAAAACTAAGAATCCTCTTTATAAAGAAGTAATCGAAAAGACTTTTAAGTTTCTAGAAAATAATCTTCTGGCAGACAACGGCGGTTTTTATTGCGCTCTTGATGCTGATAGTTTAAACAAAAAAGGAAAGCTTGAAGAAGGTGCTTTTTATACCTGGACGATCGCAGAATTGACCGATTTAATAGGAGACGATTTTAAATTATTTAGCAAAGTTTTCAACGTGAATGCCTTTGGTCATTGGGAACACGACAGCTATGTTTTAATACAAACTCAAGATTTAGAAAGTTTGGCTTTCGCCGAAGGCATTCGTCTCGAAGACCTTCAGAATAGGAAAGAGAATTGGGAAAACACACTCCTTGTAGCGAGAAATAAACGTCCTAAACCGCGATTAGATAATAAAATTTTGACGTCTTGGAATGGCTTGATGCTAACAGCTTGTCTTGAAGCATATCGTTCTTTTGGCGAAAGCCGTTATCTGAAACTTGCCGAAAACAACGCAAATTTCATTCTAAAAAATCTTCTTAATTCTGACAATAGCTTGATGCATACTTTCCAAAACGGCAAAAGTACGATCAGCGGTTATCTCGAAGATTATAGTTTTGTTATTGAAGGATTTATTAATTTCTATCAATGCACTTCTGACGAAAAATGGTTGCAAAATGCCAAGCAGCTGACAGATTATTGCTTTGATCATTTTTATGATGACAGTGGTTTTTTTAAATTTACATCTGATACAGATTCGGCTTTGATAGCACCACACTATGAAGTTGAAGACAACGTGATTCCAGCAAGTAATTCAGTAATGGCAAAAAATCTATTGGCTCTCGGGAAATATTTCGGCAATGATTACTATATAGATGTTTGCAAAAAGATGACGTTTTCTATAGTTTCCAACGTTGATTTTCCGTCAGCGTATTCAAATTGGTTGATAGTTTTTCTTAATTATGATGCCGATTTTAAAGAAGTAGTTTTAACTGGAAGTGACGCTAAAAACCAAGCGCAGAAATTAAATGCAAGCTATATTCCGAATATTTTAGTGGCTTTCGCCGAAAGTGATTCGGACATTCCATTACTTGCAGGAAAATTTCAGCCGAATAAAAATCTTTTCTACATTTGTCAAAGCAGAACTTGTAGTGCACCTGAATCTGACTTTAGCAAATTAATGTCACATTTAGCCTAATCTATATTTAGCGAAAGCGACCAAAAAAACATTCAAATAAATGAGAGAACCAGTAAATGTGCACAATGTAGAAACTTATTTTGAAAGAGTCCTTGCAATAATAGTAGATTATAGTCCACGGTTGATATCGGCGTTTATCATTCTTTTTGTAGGATTATATGTGATACGTTTTGTAAATCGCTTTGTTCGCAAAATAATGGTCAAACGTCATTACGATCCTACATTGTCGCAATTTTTGGCAGATATTTTATTATGGGCGATGCGTATTTTGCTTTTCGTGAGTTTTATTTCGAAACTTGGTGTTGAAAGCACATCTTTTGTAGCAATCTTAGGAGCGATGGGTCTTGCAATTGGGTTGGCACTGCAAGGAAGTCTTTCAAACTTTGCTGGAGGAGTTTTAATAATACTTTTTAAACCGTTTAAAATTGGCGATTTTATAGAGGCGCAGAATGTTTCTGGCGAAGTAAAAGAGATTGAGATTCTGTACACAAAACTG
Organism: Flavobacteriales bacterium; assembly: GCA_038242935.1. GTDB lineage: Bacteria > Bacteroidota > Bacteroidia > Flavobacteriales > Flavobacteriaceae > Flavobacterium. The sequence goes on along the minus strand of JBBSRP010000108.1, from coordinate 4,132 downwards.
CGTTCTACAAACAATCAAACCATTTTTGTGCCCAACGGAGTATTGTCAAACGGTACAATTACCAACTACTCAATGGAAGATATTCGTCGTGGAGACTTGAAAATTTCAGTTTCGTATGATACTGATTTGAGAGAGGCGAAAGATATTATTTTCAAAATTTTAAATGCTAACCCAAATGTTTTGGAAACCCCTGCTCCTGCAGTTACAGTTGTAGAAATGAACGATTCGGGAATTATTCTCGCTGTTCGACCTTGGGCAGAGAGACAAAATTTCTGGCCAATGCTTTCGGATGTTTTGCAAGATTGTAAAGCTGAATTTGATAAGCATGATATAGAAATGCAGCCTTATATTAAGGAACTTAGCAAACGCGTAGAGCATAAAGAATAAGCAGGAACTTACGTTTTTGGCTTCGCGACAGTTACTAGAAAGTCTTTGAGGTAGAAAGGTTCAAAGTAGGAAACATCTTCAAATTGTTGCGTTTCATATTTTGAAAAACTTAAAATACCCATTTCTGCAGTTGAAGGAAACTGAAATTCTGGTAGAAAATGAAAACGATCATCACTTAATACCGATTGGCATTTTTCTTGGCAGTCGCCAATAATGTAAATAGGTCCATCAACATTTTTAAATGAATTTTCATCAAGAATTTTTGCCGACGTTTTTTCGATTACATTCAGAGAACTATCAAAAACACAACAGTACACTTCCATTCTTCTTGCATCAAGCATTGGGATAATTAAACCATCAGAAACGCTTACTTTGCAAGCCAAGATTTCCAATGATTCGATAGCAATCAACGGAATTCCAAGTGCATAACAAAGACCTTTGGCCGCTGAAACTCCGATGCGCAAACCTGTGTATGAGCCTGGGCCGCTACCGATTGCCACTGCCGATAACTGTTTGTAATCGATTTTCGCTTCCGCTAAAACTTCTTCGATAAATACGTGTAACTTTTCTGCGTGTGAATATCCTTCGGTTGCCAATTCGCGCAAAGCAATTGTGGCACCATCTTTTGCTATTGAAACAGAACAATTTTTAGTTGATGTTTCAATATTTAATATATACGTCATACTATTTTTTACTTTGGACAGACTCCACTTTTTCAGCTGATACTTTTACCTTGTCGCCAGGATTCAGATCTTTGGTTACCGTGGTGTAAGGTCCAACGATTATTTCGTCTCCCGCTTTAAGACCTTTGCTAATTTCAATATTTGAGTCATCTTGAATACCAGATTTGACTACTCTTAACTCTGCTTTATCTCCAACTTTCACAAAGACACATTCGAACTTTTTGTCTGATTTCGTTTTTACTGATCTCTCAGAATCTACCGATTTCGTTGTTGCCAAAGTATCTGATTTAATAACGATTGCTCCAATTGGAACACCCAAAACTTTTTCCTTTCTTTTAGTAATAATATCTACCGTAGCCGTCATTCCAGGTCTAAATGGCGAATAACTTGCAGGTTTTCCTACAGTTAGATCTGCGTAAGATTCTTTGATAATTCTAATTTTAACTTTGAAATTTGTAACCTGATCGGCAGTTAAAGTAGCATTTGCCGAGTTTGAAATACTTGTTACGATACCTTTAAATTTCTTTTTTAGATACGCATCAACTTCGACGTTTGTTGAATCACCGATGCTGATTTTTACAATATCATTTTCGTTGACATCTACTTCGACCTCCATATTATTAAGATTGGCAACACGCAGGATTTCGGTTCCTGTCATTTGTTGAGTTCCCAAAACACGCTCACCAAGTTCTACTGCAAGCATAGAGATTGTTCCATCGGCTGGAGAATAAATTGTAGTACGTCCAAGGTTGTCTTTTGCCTCGCTCACCGTTGCTGATGCAGATTGCACATTATAATATGCTGATTGTTTTGATGCCTTCGCTACTTCGTAAGACGATGCAATCTTTTCCCATTCTGAGCGAGAGATAATTCCTTTGTCAAAAAGTTTTTTGTTACGGTCATAGTTTGATTTGGCTTCTTTGAGTTGAGCATCGGCTTGCGTAAGTCCCGCTTTTGTCCCGCTTAATCCTGCCACGGTTCTGTTAAGACTTGAAGTATATAAATCTGGATTTATCTTAACGAGAAGGTCTCCTTTCTTTACTGTCTGACCTTCTTTTACAGGAAGAGCGATAATCTCTCCTGAGACTTCAGAAGATATTTTAACTTCAATTTCTGGCTGAATTTTTCCAGTAGCCGATACAGTTTCGATAATAGTGATAGGTTCCACTTTGGCAACCTCTACTTCTATTCCCTCATCTTTATTGCCTATAACGCCAGTTTTTGCCAGCACAATAAATAGAATTATAAGAATTACTAATCCACCAATAATATAATAAGTTGTTTTCTTTGACATAGAGTTAAATTTTGGTAATCGGAATTCCGAAGTAAAGTTCTACAAGTTTAATTTTAAAAATATAATCGTATTTTGTTCGAAGTAAATCAGATTGAGCGTTTACATAAAGCGTTTGTGCTTGATTGTAATCTAATGCATTCATTAGGCCAACTTCGTATTTTTCTTTGGCGAATTCAAAAGCACCTGACCTTGCGGCTAAAGCAACTTTTGCTGCTTCAAAGGCATTTCTGGCACCTTCTGCATCAGTATACGCGGTGTAAACATTGCGTTCAAGATTTAATTCTTCTTGCGAAAGAGCAATTTTTGATCGCTCTAAACCAACTTTTGCACGGGCAACATTATTTCGTGAAGCTAATCCATTCAAGATCGGAATATCTAGTTGAAGTCCGAAAGAATGTCCTTTATTTTGGTCAAATTGGTCTATTAGCGAAAGCGGACTTTCGTAAATTGGCGATCCAGTTGCATCAATTCCCACAATTCTATCGGCATAAGCTGCTCTTGTGTTAAGACTGTAAAATGCTTGCAACGATGGCTGCAAACCACCTCTAGCGATCTGAACATCTTTCACAGCTAACTCTTGATTCGTTTTTGCAATTTTTACTTCCATTCGCACTTCCTTGGCTTTTGCAATAATAGCTTCGGGAGTTTGCATCATAATTTCGCTTTCGGTCGCTTCATAATCTCTATCGACAATATCGAAATTTTTAAAATCATCTAATTGTAGAAGTTGCGCGAGACTTAATCTTGAAATCAATAAAGCATTTTCGGCAGCGATTACCGCCTGATCTGTAGCGGCAACAGTTGCTTCCATGTCCAGAAGATCGGCTCTAGCAGCAGATCCTGCTTCAACAAGAGCATCTGTACGCTCAAGCTGGAGTTTATTTAGCGAAAGCTGCTCCTTCTGAACTTTTAAATTTTCTTTATTGAAGAGAATTTGCAGAAACGCATTTGCCACATTGAGCGAAACATCGTCTTTTATTTTTGATAATTGATATTGAGCGGCAAGAATTGAGAGATTACTTCGACGCAATTCATTCTGATTTTGCAATCCTTTGTAGAGATTTAATCCGATACTTACTCCCGCAGCGGTAAACTGAGTAGTTTGATTCTCGAGAAGTCCTGTTGTAATATTTTGGTTAAGTCCAATATTCCACGAATGAGAAGCATTTGCTCCAATACGCGGCAGGAAATTCCCGAAAGCGCCTCGCTTATCTATTGCTGCAAGATCTGAATCTAATTCAGTTTGCTTAACAGTGATATTATTCTGCAAGGCATAACGCACACATTCATCCAAAGTCCATTTCTTTTCTTGGGCATGCAGAACGGATCCTGCAAACATGAGTAAGTAACAATATAATGACAGCTTTATTTTCATAGAATATACTTGCAAATGTTTTGGCGTTTCAAATTTAAAGATATTTCGTTACTATCCTCTTTTTCGAGCATAAAAATGTATCAAAATGTTAATAGTAAAAATTTTGCGATCGAAAAGTTAAAAATAATAATGCATATCCGTTTTACATCATACTCCTGTAATGCTTGCTATCACTAGCCTGTCGAATAATTTTTCTCCAAAATACCTTCGATTTAATTTATATACAAACTCATTGAGGTAAAGTTGTAGATTCTTGCGTTTTATTTTATGATAATTTCCTAGCAAATTTCTTTTTGCATTACTGATAAATATATGAACCCATTTCAATGTTTCTTTTGTAGTCTGCTTTGTGGATTTTTCAGAAATATGTACTTCTACCAAACTTGCAATATC
>JBBSRP010000107.1:0-10269 GCA_038242935.1 Flavobacteriales bacterium | reverse complement strand
TTTCCGATGATTACGTTACGACCTTTTGGTCCTAATGTTACTTTTACGGCATTTGCCAATGCATCTACACCGCGTTTTAACCCGTCACGTGCTTCTAAATCAAATTTAATGTCTTTAGCCATTTTATGTTTTATTAGATTTTATTATTTATACTATTAAATGTTGTCTTAAACAATTGCAAAAATGTCTTCTTCCTTCATAATCAGGTAATCTTTACCATCAAGTTTCAGTTCAGTCCCAGCATATTTACCGTACAAAACTGCGTCACCCACTTTTACAGTCATCTCGTTGTCTTTTGTACCTTTACCTACAGCAACTACAGTTCCGCGCTGCGGTTTTTCTTTTGCAGTATCTGGAATAAAAATTCCTGACGCTGTCTTAGTTTCAGCAGCAGCTGGCTCGATCAATACTCTATCCGAAAGTGGTTTAATAGTTAGTGCCATAATAGTTATTTAGTTTTTTATTTAATTGATTTTATAAGTACGTTCTAGTCTGTTCAGAAATTGTGCCATAGGGCGAAGTCTGCCAAATTTACAGCATAAAAAAATGCCAGCACCAAAGATGCTGACATTATAGTATAAAGAGTAGCTATTGCTAAAGTTTTTTAGTTTTGCGGAGCTTCAACTGGCGCAATTGGTGTAGCAGGAGCTGGTGCAGTTGGAGCTAGTGGAGTTGGAGCAGATGAAGAAGATTGGTCTATAATTTTAGACTCAGTATTCCCCATTCCTCCTGTAAAGCTTAAACTTGACATTAAAATCAAAACGATCAACATAGTTGCAAGTGCCCAAGTACTTTTGTCCAAGAAATCTGTTGTTTTCTGTACTCCACCCATTTGCTGACTTCCACCAATAGTTGAAGAAAGACCGCCACCTTTAGGGTTTTGAACCATGATAACGACGATTAATAGAAAGCAAACAATTGTTATTAAAACTAAAAAGATTGAAAATGTGCTCATTTGGAACTAGTTATTTTGTTGTATTTTTTTAATATCTGATATACGGTTTGCAAAGAAACTACTTTTTTCTGGATATTTCAAAATTAATATTTGATAAGCTTGTATCGCTTTTTGATATTTTTTCTGTTCTAGATAAACTCTCGCCAAAGTTTCGGTCATCAGTGCGGATGTATCTGCGGGAGTTTCCCTCACTACGGGGGTTCTAGTATCACTCTTAACTGGCGGAATCTTCGGGCTAGCTATAATAAACTTATTAATAAGATCCGTTTTTTTAATTTTTTCTAGCTCGGTTTCACTCAATTCTTTCTTCTCTTCTCGAATTTCTTCGCGAACAATAGGCTGAACTGTAGATAGTCGTAGCCATTCTTTGAATGAATGGGTCTCGGATGTAGAAAATTCTAGTGGAGTTCCTAATTCTTCTTCTACAGAAATTTCTTTGGATATAGCTTCTTCTAGTTTTGTTTCTTTCGCTTCCGCTAAATTGTCCCCGGTTGAAATTTCGGAATTTGAATCATTTTGAACTTCTATTTCTTCGGCCGAAATTTCGGCGCTTTCAATTGATTCTATAATTGATTGTTCTGCTGAAGGCGTTTTGTCCGCTTCCGAAGTTTGATCTTCAAGTTCAAACTCTTCTGATGCTATTTCTGCGTTTTCAATAGAATCTAATATTGATTGTTTTCTTGGTTTGATTTCAACTTCTTTTTCTTCTGCAGTTTCAGCTCTCGGAGCTATTACTTCAACTTCCTCCTCAGCAATTGCTGAATTTGAAACTTTTTCAAATTCTTCTGATGTGATAAAGTCAAACAAAACTGTCCTATCAGTCGTATAAGCCGCCGCAAGTTTTAGAGTATAATTGTACTGATAACTATTATCGTTATACAAACCTTTTAAGCGCATTGCATAAGCACTTTGCAGAAAAGGATATTGCTTTATCACCATTTGCAAAGCTGCTGTCTGATCGGCAGTGATGCTTTCTGGCTGTCGAAGTAGTAATTTATACTCTTGTAAATTCATATAAGATAGTTTTTGGAAATCAGAATAATACTAGTGCAGTTTACCATTTTGCTAGTGACTCATTAAAGACTTCTTGAGTTATTCTTTCATAGATCTTTTCTAAGGCTGCGGCCAAAGTAGGTCCTGTTAATTGTTGATCTCCAGCATAATCGTAATAGTCTGAAAACCTCTTCTCAAAATCGTCTTCTTCCTTATTTCTATTTACAAAACGCACGTTTACCGAAATTGTAATTCGGTTTTGTGCAGCACGCTGATCTGCCGTAGCTGTCATTGGACTTATGTAATAATCTACAATTTCACCCTCATACAATAAATCTCCATCTGAATTGACAAGGTTTAAATTTGTCTGATTCATAATGACATTTTGAAGCTCTTGAGTAAAAATTCTTTCAATTCCAGGTTCTATAAGAGTCGCATTATTTTGAAAGTAATTTACTTGAAAAGTTTTGGCATCAATTTTACCAGTACCAGTAAAGTTGTACACAGAGCAACTTGTAGCGAGTAGTACTACCAACAATAATAGGAGAGGCTTAGCTGCTTTCATAAATAATATATCTGTGTATTATTAAAGGTCAAATTGTTTAATTTTTCGGTATAAGGTGCGTTCAGAAATTCCGAGTTCGTCGGCGGCGGCTTTTCGTGTTCCTTTGTTTTTTTCTATAGATCGCTTAATCATTATAATCTCTTTTTGTTCGAGACGCAAAACTTCTTCTTCCTCCACGGTTTCGGCAAGAACATAATTCTCCTCTTCATCTTTATAATGACCGTCATTAGATGATTGAAGTGCTGGATTTTCAGATTGCTCTTCAAAGTCTATTTCAGAATTATCATCATTGCCGTAGATTTTATTGATAAGCGGCTGCGTCTGCTCCTGAACTTTTACGTTTCCATTTTGCATTAGCTCCATCGTCAATTTTTTCAAGTCGTTCAAGTCGCTTTTCATATCAAAAAGTACTTTGTACAGAATTTCTCTTTCTGTACTGAAATCACTTTCTTTTTTTTGATCTTTAATTACAGAAGGTAAATTACTTCCTTCTACTGGCAAGTATGATTGAAGCGTTTGCAACGTAATTTCGCGAGTTGTTTCAAGGACAGAAATTTGTTCGGCTACATTTCGCAATTGTCTAATATTTCCACTCCAACGATATTTTTGTAAAAACGGAACTGCATTATCGTCCAATTTTATCGCAGGCATTTTATATTTATAAGCAAAATCTGATGCGAATTTTCTAAAAAGCAAGTGAATATCCCCTGCTCGATCACGAAGAGGAGGCAAAGTAATATCTACAGTACTCAATCTATAATAAAGGTCTTCTCTAAATTTTCCTTTCTCAATAGCGCTAAACATATTCACGTTTGTTGCAGCAACAATACGCACATTTGTTTTTTGCACTTGCGAAGATCCAACTTTTATAAACTCGCCATTTTCCAAAACACGCAGAAGTCGAACTTGTGTAGTAAGAGGCAATTCTCCCACTTCATCAAGAAAAATCGTTCCGCCATCAGCCACTTCAAAGTATCCTTGTCTCTCAGAAGTTGCGCCAGTAAAAGATCCTTTTTCGTGTCCAAAGAGTTCACTGTCAATAGTTCCTTCTGGAATTGCACCACAGTTTACAGCAATATATTTGCCGTGCTTTCTGTGCGATAATGAGTGAATTATCTTTGGAATACTTTCTTTTCCCACACCACTTTCTCCAGCAACAAGCACAGAAATATCGGTAGGAGCAACCTGAATTGCCTTCTCAATTGCTCTGTTGAGTTTTGGATCGTTTCCGATAATTTCAAAACGTTGTTTTATAGATTGTATATTGTCCATTTGGTCTAAAATCGTTCTGTTTACAAAATTGGTTTTATATATTTCGATAAAATTATATCGAAGCCAAACTTACTGCCGTTCCTATTAATGTTCCACTAGTACAATCTGTGATATGAACATTCACAAAATCTCCCACTTTATAATCTTCTTTTGGGAAAACAACCGTTAGGTTTTGTGAAATCCTTCCTGCAAAGTCGTCTATAGATTTCTTTGAGTTTTTCTCAACTAGTACAGATAATGTTTGTCCAACAAATTCCTGAGTTCGCACAGCACTGTGTTTACGTTGTAAGGCTACAATTTCTTGTAATCTTCTCAATTTTTCGTCTTCTAGAACATCATCGACTAGTTTTCGTCCCGCCAATGTCCCCGGACGTTCAGAGTACGAATACATATATCCAAAACTATACTGCACATATTCCATCAAACTCAATGTATCTTGATGATCTTGTACAGTCTCGCCAGGAAAACCAGCAATCATATCTTGTGTAATCGTTGCCTCTGGAATAATGGTTTTTATTTTGTCAATAAGCGTCATATATTCTTCACGTGTGTGAAGTCTGTTCATCGCCGCAAGAATAGTGTTACTTCCAGATTGAACTGGCAAGTGGATATGCTTGCAAATATTTGGATATTTTGCAATTATGTGAAGAACACTTTCGTGCATATCCTGTGGATTTGAAGTCGAAAAACGAACTCTCATTCCAGGATATTGAATAGCAACCATTTCGAGTAATTGATCGAAATTTATTGCGGTGCTCTTTGCAATTTCACTCGCATTCACAAAATCTTTCTTCAAGCCGCCGCCATACCATAAATAGCTATCAACGTTCTGACCAAGGAGCGTAATTTCTTTGAAACCTTTGTTCCATAAATCTTCAATTTCCATCAAAATGCTTTGTGAATCGCGACTTCTTTCACGTCCTCTCGTAAATGGAACAACACAGAAAGTGCACATATTATCACAACCTCTTGTAATCGACACAAATGCCGAAACTCCGTTGGTATTCAATCTTACTGGCGAAATATCGCCGTAGGTCTCGTCCTTTGATAGTAAAACATTTATCGCATCATTTCCATCTTCAACTTCGGCAAGTAGATTTGGCAAGTCTTTGTAAGCATCTGGACCTACAACAAGATCAATAATTTTTTCTTCTTCAAGAAATTTACTCTTCAATCTTTCTGCCATACAGCCCAAAACTCCCACTTTCATATTAGGATTAATATCGCGTTTTACAGCATTGTATTTTTCCAGTCGCTTTCGCACGGTCTGTTCAGCTTTATCGCGAATAGAGCAAGTATTGATCAAGACTAAATCTGCTTCTTCAAGTATTTGAGTAGTATTATATCCGTCATTAAGTAGTATCGAAGCTACAACCTCGCTGTCTGCAAAGTTCATCGCGCAGCCATAACTCTCAATAAAAAGTTTTTTTGTATTTGTTGGCTTGCTTTCAAGAACTAGATTCTGTCCTTGTTCGCTTTCTATTATTGTGTTTCCCATTTTTGTTTCAGAAAAAAACTGCATTTTTTATAGGGGTCAAATATACGATTAAAAGTGCGAGAGTGACAAGATGGCAGACTCGCTTTAACAATTTTTATTTTTTATTCTTTCCGCGTAAGCGTAATTCTTATTTTTTCGCTTTCGCTAAATGTATATCGTGTTCCAAAAGACTTTTATTGTTTAAGTCGAAATTGATTTCAAAGTAAACTTCGGCCGCTCTTCTTTCCGCGTAAGCGTAATTCTTATTTTTTCGCTTTCGCTAAATAAATATCGTGTTCGAGATGACGTTAATCGTTTGAATCGACCTTCATTTCGAACAAACTAAAGCTGCCGTTTTTATAGTGAAGTGGAAGGTCTTCAGTCCAATTGATGCTATTAACGCCAATGAAATCAAAACCGCATCTGATATAATAATTGTTCAAGTTTTCGTTTCCGCTTGTAGTGTCCATTCTAAGTAATGAAATTTCTTTTTGAAGTGCGTAATTCTTTGTCCACTCGACGATTTTTCCAGTATAATTCCGACCACGGAAGTCGGGATGGGTTGCAATTCGGTGCAGATATACCGCTTTTTTATCAGGATCGTGGTGCCAGATTATTGCATCATCAAATGTAATCACAAATGTTCCGCTCAGTACTCCTTCACCCCAAAGACTGAAATGCCTTCCTTCTTGAATTTCCTCAATTATCGCTTTTTCTTCAAATCCTGCCCAAGATGTCTTCTGAATTTTCTCTTGCAGTTTTGTCGCTTCATTATATAGGAAGAAAATTTTTTCAATATCTACGGTTTCACTCGGACGTATTTGCATAACTTTTTTTAATAAATTTACTTTTTTTCGGCGGAAGCCAAATAATTCTCATGCTCACAAAAGTATTTTAGAAGAATATTTGTAAGGTTTAAATCAGCCTATCGCACTATATATTGATCCTGATTTAGCTATAAAAATTTTTTAAAATTTGATATTTAAAAAAATCACATACTTTTGCGGCACAAACAAATTGATTATGGCAAAGAATTTAGTGATCGTTGAGTCCCCTGCAAAAGCAAAAACAATAGAAAAATTCCTAGGTAGTGATTATCAGGTAGAATCCAGTTATGGACATATTGCTGATCTTCCATCAAAGGAAATAGGGGTGGATGTTGAAAATGGATTCAAACCAAAATACGAAGTTTCACCAGACAAAAAAGCGTTGGTTACAAAACTTCGAGGTCTTGCCAAGAAAGCCGATATGGTTTGGCTAGCGAGTGATGAGGATCGCGAGGGAGAAGCTATTTCGTGGCATTTGGCCGAAGAGCTAAAACTTGATAAAGCAAAAACCAAGCGAATCGTTTTTCACGAGATTACCAAAAATGCTATTCTAAAAGCTATTGATAATCCGAGATCAATCAATTACGATCTTGTAAACGCTCAGCAGGCTCGAAGAGTACTTGACAGACTCGTTGGTTATGAATTATCTCCCGTTTTATGGCGAAAAATCAAAGGCGGACTTTCTGCTGGACGAGTTCAATCTGTAGCAGTTCGATTGATTGTAGAGCGTGAACGTGAAATCCAAAACTTTAATGCTGTTGCATCTTATGCTGTAGCTGCCGAATTTTGGACAGAAGAAGGAAAGTCTGTAAAGGCAAAACTCCCTAAAAACTTTAGTACAAAAGAAGAAGCAGAAGCTTTTTTGAAAAAAAATATAGGAGCAGCATTTGAGGTTTCAGATTTAGAAACAAAGCCTGCTAAGAAATCTCCTGCAGCACCTTTTACAACTTCGACCTTGCAACAAGAAGCTGCAAGAAAATTGTATTTGCCTGTTGGAATTACCATGCAATTGGCTCAAAGATTATACGAAGCTGGACTTATTACGTATATGAGAACAGATAGTGTGAACCTTTCGGCTGATGCAACTGAGGCTGCAAAGCAAGAAATCATCAAATCGTACGGGAAGGAATTTTCTAAGCCACGTCAATTTACAACCAAAAGTAAAGGAGCTCAAGAAGCGCACGAGGCAATTAGACCTACAGATATGTCACGACATACTGTGAATATTGATAGAGATCAAGCTCGTTTATACGATTTGATTTGGAAACGTACATTAGCTTCACAAATGAGTGACGCTCAATTGGAACGTACAAACGTCAAAATAAAAGCAGACAAACATTCGGAAATTTTTGCTGCATCGGGAGAAGTTTTACTTTTTGAAGGATTTCTTAAAGTATATCTTGAAGGAAATGACGATGACGAAGAAGAGCAAGAAGGATTGTTGCCTGCATTAAAGGTTAAAGAAAAATTAGATAATAAAAGCATTACTGCTACAGAAAGATATACAAAACCTTCTGCAAGATATTCTGAAGCTGCGTTGGTGAAGAAACTTGAGGAACTTGGTATCGGTAGACCTTCTACCTATGCTCCAACAATTTCGACTATCATCAGCAGAAACTATGTTGAGAAAGGAACGTTGGAGGGGCAGAAGAGAAATTACAGTCAGATCGTTCTTGCAAATAGTAAAATTGATGAAAAGTTGCTTTCTGAAAATACTGGTTCGGACAAAGGGAAATTAGTTCCTACTGATATCGGTACCATCGTAACAGATTTTCTAGTCAAAAACTTCGCAGCAATTCTTGATTATAATTTTACGGCAAAAGTAGAGCAGGATTTTGATGCGATTGCAGAAGGAAATGTGGACTGGGCAGTTATGATGAAGGATTTCTATGATAAATTTCATCCAAATGTAAAAGATGTCGAGGCTAATGCCGAAAGAGAGTCGGGTGAGAGAATCTTGGGGACAGATCCTAAATCTGGTAAGCCTATAAGTGTAAGACTTGGCAAGTTCGGACCAATGGCTCAGATAGGAAGTCAGGAAGATGAAGAGAAGCAATTTGCTAGTTTGCTTAACGATCAGAATATTGGAAATATTACTTTGGAGGAAGCTTTAAAGCTGTTTTTACTGCCAAAAGATTTGGGTATATATAAAGGAGAAGAAGTTGAAGTAAATAATGGCCGTTTTGGTCCTTATGTGCGTCACGGAAAAGTGTTTATCTCGTTGCCAAAAGATGAAGATCCTCTCGATTGTACAGCAGAACGCGCAATTGAACTTATTACTGAAAAGGAAAAAGCAGATGCTCCAATTGCAACAGTAAAAGGAGAGCCTGTCCAAAAAGGTGTTGGGCGATTTGGTCCATTCTTGAAATGGAATGGTATTTTTATTAATGTTAGTAAGAAATATGATTTTGATAATTTGAGTCAAAATGATATCATCGAACTGATAGAAGATAAGGTTCAGAAGAATATTGATAAAGTATTACATCATTGGGAAGACGAGGGAATTCTTGTTGAAAAAGCAAGATGGGGTCGCTCGAATCTTACAAAAGGAAAAATTAAAATTGAACTTTCAAAAGATTTTGATGTTGCTGGATTGACACTTGCAGCAGCGCAAGAAATGATTGCCCAGAAAACACCTACAAAGAAAGCTCCTGTTAAGAAAGCGGCGACAACAAAAACTGCGGCGGCAAAAAAGCCAGCAGTAAAGAAAGCAGCTACAAAAGTAACTAAGCCTAAAAAATAATAGTTTATGATTTTCGAATTTTTACAGCCTGTTGATCTTTCAATTATAAACTTTTGTGAACAATTAAGTGCTCCGCATTTCGGCAAGAAGGTCACGTTTCATACTGAATATGAAACTCCAGTTTTGGATGACGTGAAAATTGCTATAGTCGGAATTCTAGACAATCGAGGTTCTGGCAGTGAGGATATAGCAGATTTGAATAATGTTCGTATGGAGTTGTATAAGCTCTTCCCCGGTAACTGGGGGCTGAATATAGTGGATTTGGGAGATATACTCGCTGGAGATGCGCCTTCGGATACAAACTATGCCGTTAAGGAAGTTTTTCAGCAGCTTTTAAAGCTCGGAATAACCCCTATAGTGATCGGTGGCTCACAAGATTTGACTTATGCTTTGTATCGCTCTTATGATAAATTAGAGCAAATGGTTAATCTTGTTACGGTCGACAGCAAGTTTGATTTCGGAAATGAAGAGGAAAATCTGACAAGCACATCTTATTTGTCAAAAATTATAATTGACGAGCCTAATAATCTATTTAATTTTTCTAATATTGGCTATCAAACCTATTTCAATTCACAAGAAGAGATTGATCTTGTCGAAAAGTTATACTTTGAAGCTTATAGATTGGGCGAGTTAAGTAATAACATTACATTGGCTGAACCGATTTTTAGGGATGCTGATTTGGTTTCTGTAGATTTAAACTGTGTTCAATCTGCGGTTTCTGGAAACAATAGACCGTTTATGCCCAATGGCTTCGATGGAAAAGAGATTTGCACGCTTGCTAGGTACGCAGGAATTAGTGACAAAGTGAGTTTATTTGGCCTTTTTAATAAAAATAATTCTAATAAAGAATCACTATTAATTGCCGAGATTGTTTGGTATTTTATTGAAGGATTTCATTACCGAAGTAAGGAATATCCATTTGGTACTAGAGCCAATTATACCAAATATACTGTGCCTTTGGAGATAGATACGCTTACATTTTATAAGAGTAATAAAACTGATAGATGGTGGATTGAAATACCGAATGATGTTAATTCTAATAATAAATTAAAAATTAACACGTTATTACCATGTTCTTACGAAGAGTATTTAGGTGCTTGTAATCAAGAACTTCCGGAGAGATGGTTGAAGGCTCAGCGTAAGAATTTTGGAGTGTAAAAAAATTTAACACTTTAAATTCTTGAAAAAATTCAATGTTTACGCAGGTTTGTCGATATTTTTCGTAGTTTTAACGATTAATAGTTTTTTTAAGAAAGATTTATGTTTTACTTTTGAGAACCTTAAAAATAAAAAAGTTACAATCTTTTGTTTTTTAAATAAATAATAAATAGGTTTACGACCTTAAAATTACAATACAATAATAACCCAAATTTATATGAAGAAATTCTTTGCATTTACAGCAATTGTCGCCTTGTTAGTGAGCTGTGGTCGTTCCAA
>JBBSRP010000106.1:0-10272 GCA_038242935.1 Flavobacteriales bacterium | reverse complement strand
TTTTAAAGAGGAATATTTAGAGTTTTTGGATAAGTTCGAAGTGCCATTTGATGAACAATATGTTTTTGAAGATTTAAAGTGAGTCAAGGCTATGAGCCAAAATATATTGAGAAAAGCGTTTGAGGAAAAATTGATTTGAAATCATAACACTGAACGCAATTCGACCAGTGGGCAACGACTTAATGGAAACCATAAATTAGTATCGTAATGAGTGAAATAATAATATATTATTCTGCAGAAAATGAAAATCCAATTGAAGTAACTATGAAAATGATACTATTTGGTTGTCTCTTGCTCAAGTTTTCAAACTTTTCCACCGGGATAAACCGGTAATATCAAAATTCTTAGAAAAAACATTTGATACTGAAGAGATCGATAGTTTTCGGTTGTTGCAAAAAATGCAATAACTTTCTCAGATAGCAAAACATATTGAGCGAATCCCAAACCTATCTAATAAAAGTAGATTTTAGTGATGTGGATCATTGATCAAAAAACATTACAAAGAAATTTTCGAATTGGAGTTGGGAACCATGTGTACAAACGAAAACAATAGACCTGAAAACAGGAACTTCGCACTTTTCGAGGAGTGATTTGATTATATAATAAGCGACTGCGTTACTGATTTGATTAAAGAAAATATATAAAAGATTATAATATGGAATTGCAGTCAGAAGGTAAATGTATTTTTTGCAATGAATACTTTTCTCAAAAGGAGATCGGCAGACATTTGGCTACTCATATGAGAAAAAAGGAGAAAGAGGAAAAAGGAATAAAAACAAATCTTTTCAATCATATAGTTGTTGAATGGGAGGTTATGTTTTTGCATTTACTGGTAAGAAGTACTTGTGAGATGGAAGAAATAGACAATTTCCTAAGAATTATTTGGCTAGAGTGTTGTGGTCATAGCAGTGGATTTCATATCAAAAATGGAGCAGAAATTGAGATGGACGACATTGTGGGTAATGTACTAGCGCCTAAAATCAAAATAATCCATAGTTATGATTACGGTACTACTACCATAACATTTATAAGAAGCATAAAAGTATATGATTTAGACTTTGATGACGATGATATTATTTTGCTTTCAAGAAATGAACCATTAAAGATTATGTGTTCTGTTTGTAGTAAAAAAGTAGCGACTACATTATGTTCGGTATGCTTGTGGAAAAGTGATTCCTATTTTTGTGAAATCTGTGCAAATAAGCATGCTACAACCTGCGGAAATTTTGAGGAATATGCGCGTATGAATATAGTGAATTCGCCTCGAATGGGTGAGTGTGGTTATGAAGGAGGTACTTTTGATAAAGAAAGAGACGGCATATATAAAGAACGAAAAAAATAAAATGAGCAAATAAAATTCACTAAACACATTCAGATTTGATGCTTCTTGGGCAATTATTGAAATCAAGGTCAGACTCTTAAATTGCAGATGATGGAAAATTCCTTGAATGTGTTGCTTTCTTAAAAATTCAACTTTTCTTTCTTTTACTAAAATAATGCAACTATTTTTGAATGGCAAAAGCGCTAAAAAAAAATGATCGACTTTAAGTATATAGACATATTCTTAGAACAATTTTCCGACACAATGGGGGCTGAGCTTACTAAAAATAGATCTAATTATCCACACTCATTAAGATCATTTCAAGAACGTCGAATAGATTGGAAGGAAAATGATATTAGAAAAGCAATAATAATTCAGCCATTATTTGGATTTAAATGCCTAAACAAAATAAATGGAGTTTTATAAATCTTGCTTGGAAAGATGAAATAGAATTAGACTTTCCAATCTATTGGCAAAAAATATTAATCAATGAAAAAGAGTTTTTTGAGATTGAGAAAAACATAAAAAGTTTATTAAATCAGTCATTTGAAAATTTTCTAAAGTTAAGACCCGAAAATCCTGAGAATTTTAAGAATAGGCTCTAACGGCGTATTCAAGAATAGAAATTTAAATGAAAATCTGACAAATATTGCACCCAGAAGCTGTGCGAAAATTTGGCTTAAAATATGAGCCGAGCCTATGGCTCTCTGGTCGACTCTCTCATTGATTTTGGACGGACTGAAGTCCATCCATACAAAATAATTCGAGCCTACGGCTCTATGCCGTATGTCAAAGTTCCGTAGGAACGATCCATATTGTAGCAATGGGTTTTAATCCGTTGGAAATGTAAAAAAAAATAGTAGTAGAATCGAATTTTAAAACTTCAAGAAATCTATAAAATCATGGCCAATACCTATCACCAAGTTTATATACAAACTATTTTTGCAGTAAAATACCGAGAAGCTGTCATTGACAAAAAGTGGCGTTCAACGCTAAAGGGAGTAATTGGGAATTTGATAAATGAAGGGGATGCAAGACAATTATTGTAAATGGCGTAGAAGATCATGTACATTGTTTTCTGGAAATAAAACCTGTTGTTTCCCTATCGGAATTAATGAAAACAGTAAAATCAAAATCTTCGAAATAATCAATGATCATAAATTAACCAAGAATAGATTTGAATGGCAAGAAGGATATGTTGCATTCTCTTATAGTCACTCTCATACTGATAATGTTTATAAGTATATTGAAAATCAGGAAAGACATCACGTTAAACAAAATTTTAAAGAGGAATATTTAGAGTTTTTGGATAAGTTCGAAGTGCCATTTAATGAGCAATACCTTTTTGAAGATTTAAAATGAACAGAGGCTTTCAGACAAAGTATTTTGAGAAAAATGTTTGAGGGTAAATTGGTTTAAAACCCTAACAAGGAACGCAATTCCACCAATGAGCAACGACTTTTTCGAAACTATTAATTAGTAGCTTCTCCAGGTATTGGACTCGCCCAAAAGAAAAAGAAAAACATCTTTAAAAAAAAATGTTACACCTGAAAATTGATCACAAAAAAAGGCTGCTCATCTCTGAACAGCCTTTATTTATTTTAAAACTAAATTGCTTTATTCCAATATCAAAATACAGTCGTCCTGCTCTACCATTGAGTTTTCACCTAGTACAACACGTTTTACTATACCCGACTTATTAGCACAAATACTGGTTTCCATTTTCATAGCTTCGATAACAAACAGTGGACTGTCTTTCTCTACTTTATCGCCTTCGTTGACCAAAATCGTTACTAATTTTCCTTGCAATGGAGCGCCAATATCATTTGCTCCGACAATTTTTGCGTGGCTAATCTTGGTTGATTGCACCGCATTATCCTTGACAATTATATTACGCGTCTGACCATTGATTTGGAAAAAGACTTCTCTAAATCCTTCTTCGTTCGCATCACCCATATGGCGAAATTTGATAAGAAGATTTTTACCCGAATCGATATTTACCAACATTTCTTCGTTGGTTTTCATCGGGTAATAAAACATCGGCGTTGGCAACACTTCTACTCTTCCAAAATGCTTTCTGAAGGAGTGGAAGTCTGCAAAAACTTTTGGAAACATTATGTATGAAAGCAAATCTTCCATCGTTAAATCGCCATCAAACTTTTCACGAAGTCTTATTAATTCGGCATCAAAATCAATCGGCTTCAAATGCGCATTTGGTTTTTCTGTATACGGCTTTTCATTCTTTAGAATGATTTTTTGCAATTTTTCAGGAAATCCACCGTAAGGCTGTCCTAAATCTCCTCTAAACAATTGCTTTACCGAATCTGGGAACGATAATGTTTCGCCTCTTTCTAATACATCTTCGGCAGTTAGATTATTTGATGTCATAAACAAAGCCATATCTCCCACCACTTTTGATGAAGGCGTAACTTTGACGATATCGCCAAAAAGTTCATTAACTACCGCGTAATTGTGCTTGATCGTTTCAAATTTTTCTTCCAGTCCAAGTCCACGAGCTTGAGGCAATAGATTTGAATATTGTCCACCAGGAATTTCGTGTTCGTAAACCTCAGCAGTTCCCGCTTTCAATTCACTTTCAAAAGGATAATAATATTCTCTAACTGCTTCAAAATAATTTGAATATTCGTTTAGACTGCGTAAATCAATTGGATTTTCTCTTTCAGATCCTTGCAATGCCGCAACCAGCGAATTGAAGTTCGGCTGAGATGTAAGTCCGCTCATAGATGCTAAGGCAACATCAACCACATCCACTCCAGCTTCTATAGCTTTTAAGTATGTTGTAGACTGTATAGATGACGTATCGTGTGTATGCAGGTGGATCGGGATCGAAATATTTTTCTTTAATTCTTTGATCAACACTTCGGCTGCATATGGTTTAAGCAGACCTGCCATATCTTTAATACACAACATATGAGCTCCTGCTGCTTCTAACTGTTTTGCTAAATCAACATAATACTGAAGGTTGAATTTCTGCCTTTCAGGATTTAAAATATCACCCGTATAACAAATACAAGCTTCGGCAAGTGAATTGGTTTTTTCTCTTACTATTTTTATACTGTGAACCATCGCGTCTACCCAGTTGAGTGAATCGAAAATTCTGAATACATCGATTCCATTTTCGGCACTTTTAATAATAAAAGCTTCGATTACATTATCTGGATATGCAGCATATCCCACGGCGTTGCTACCTCTAAAAAGCATTTGCAACAATACATTTGGCGCGGCTTTACGAATTAGTCTCAAGCGCTCCCACGGATCTTCATGCAAAAATCGCATCGTTACATCAAAGGTTGCTCCTCCCCAAACTTCCAATGAAAATAGCTGTGGGAAATTTTTCGCAATACCTTCAGTAGCTTTCAAAATATCATTGTTGCGCAGCCTTGTTGCAAAAAGCGATTGATGCGCATCCCGTAAAGTAGTATCAGTAAAGAATATTTTCTTTTCTTTTTTGATATATTCTACAAATTTGTCACGACCCATTTCTGTCAAAAGGTCTTTGGTACCTTTTGGATACTCACCATCTGCAACTGGCAAAATTGGTTTTCGGAATATTTTATTCGGGTTGTATTCCTTTACATCTGGATGTCCGTTTACCTTTAATTCCGCCAGATATTTTAATAATTTTGTAGCTCTATCTTTATTATATTCAACCCTCGGAATAAGAAGTTCTTGGTGTTCTGGAATGAAGTTAACTGTTGCTTCTCCATTGCGGAATGTCTCGTTAGACATTACATTTATAAGAAAAGGAATATTTGTTTTTACTCCTCTAATTCTAAATTCCTGAAGAGTACGTCTCAATCTGTCCGAAGCGCCTTTTAAAGTACGGCCGCTTGAAGAAACCTTTACCAGCATCGAATCGAAAAACGGCGAAACTTTTACTCCAGAGTAGCAGCTTCCCTCGTCAATTCTGATTCCGTAACCTCCAGCATTTCTGTATGCTATAATAGTTCCGAAATCTGGTTTAAAATCATTTACAGGATCTTCGGTCGTGATACGACACTGAATAGCCCAACCGCTACATTTTATATCTGATTGCTGATGAATAAAAATCTGATTGTGTGTAAGAGGATGACCTGCAGCAATAATTATCTGTGAACGCACAAGGTCAATTCCCGTTATTTCTTCGGTAATAGTGTGTTCTACTTGTATACGTGGATTTACTTCAATGAAATATACGTTCTCCTCACTATCCACTAGAAACTCAACCGTACCAGCATTATTATATTCGACATATTTTGCAATTGCGACTGCATATCCGTAAAGTTTCTCTTTGGTCTCTTGTCTCAAAATAGACGGAGCTATTTCAATTACTTTCTGAAAACGTCTTTGTACAGAACAATCCCGTTCATAAAGGTGAACAACATTTCCGTGATGATCTCCTAAAATCTGAACTTCAATATGCTTTGGATTTTCGATAAACTTTTCGATAAATACTGTATCGTCTCCGAATGCTTTAAGAGCTTCTCCTCTTGCATTCATAAAAGCGGTTTTCATCTCGTCTGCATTTCGCACAACTCGCATTCCACGGCCTCCACCGCCAGAAGCAGCTTTCAGCATGACTGGATATCCTATTATTTGAGCTTCAGACAAAGCGATTTCTACTGACTCTAATTTTTCGTTAGAATCTAATATTGTTGGCACACCGACTGCATTTGCAACAATTTTTGCTGCAACTTTATCACCTAGCTGAAGCATCGCCTCAATTCGTGGACCCACAAATATTATATTCTCTTCGTTACAACGTCTTACAAATTCCACATTTTCTGCCAAAAACCCATAACCTGGATGTATTGCATCTACTTGATGTTCTTTTGCTACTTTAATGATCTCTTCTATATCTAGATAAGGTTTTAGTGGCTCACTTTCGTCTCCTATTTGATAACTCTGATCGGCTTTGTAACGGTGAAGTGAGTATCGATCTTCATAAGTATAAACGGCGACAGTGCTAATTTTGAGTTCTGTCGCCGCGCGAAAAACTCTGATGGCAATCTCTCCGCGGTTTGCAACAAGTAACTTTTTGATAATTAAATTTCCGGACATATATGTAGAATTAAGTTGTGTTTTCTGATGAAATTATTGAAAATATATTGCGCTTATAGTAGCATCGAAAGTAAAAAATAAAACTCTATAAAAATGAGAAATCTGTAACATTAATATAAGTTGTTTATAGCATCGTAATATTTCTGATAGAAACACTACTATGATCGTAGATTGAGGAAAAAAATGTTTTAGAAAAACATGATCTTTAAGTTTCCATAACGTCTTGATCTGCTATAATTAACTCTTCTCTCTAACGTTCATTATTGCAAATAGTATAGAAAACATTAAATTATATGTAGATCTCTCTTTTTATCAATAACAAATTATGGGTTAGAATTATCTGAAATCATATTAAAGCGATGTTATTTTTTAAATAAAATCTAATATCAAAGTCGAAGAACTGGCGAATGTGTAACTTCAAGTCTACCCTTTTTTACGCACTGTTAAGTTTTTAGGAAAGTATAACATGAATTTCGATCCTTGATTAATTGCGCCTTTTGCAAATACAAAACCATTGTGATTATCCATTACACGTTTGCAAATAGAAAGTCCTATTCCTGTTCCTTTCTGTTGTGAATTTTTCTTTAAAGTGCTAAAAAGTTTAAAAATTTTAGTCGCAAACTGCTGCTCAAAGCCAACGCCTGTATCAGAGACTATGATTTTATAAAAATCAACAGTCGAAAACTCTATAGAATCCTTTACTTCTCCATCTTGGATTTCTTCTTCATAGATTTGAATTAGATTTGACTCTCCATCTTTTCCAAATTTAATGGAATTGCTGATTAAGTTTAAGAAAAGTTGTTGAAGTTGAAATGACAATCCTATTATTTCAGGAAGTTCTCCGATTTCAATTTTTACATTTTGTTCTTCAATTTCTAGAGGTAGCATTTCTACCACGCGAGTGACGAGTGATTTAAGGTCAATTCTTTCAAATATTTTTTCTCCTTTCACAGACTGTGAATAGTTCACTAGATCTATCATTAAATTTTGCATACGATTGGCAGAAAAACTTATTCTATCAAAATAACCTTGAGCAGTTAAGGAAAGCTTTTTTACTTCGTCTGCTTCAATACGAGAAATAAACATTTGAATTTTGCGCAGCGGCTCCTGCATATCATGACTAACAATATTATTGAATGACTCTAATTCATCATTAATAGTATGTAAATTATTATTGATTTTCTCCATTTCAACATTGGCAGAATACTGCTCTGTGATATCATAATTTACAGCAATTTTTATATGTTCTCCTTCATCATTCTGCACATAGCTCCCTACGGCTTTTATATAACGTAACTCATCTACACCGCTGTAAATTCGAAAAATAATGGAGGTTGGAAGAAGGTTACCAAATGATTCTGAGTAGATCGCTATAACTTTTGACTTATCGTCTGGATGAATTCTTTTCAAAACTTGCGTGATGCCGTTTTCTAGATTGATTTGAAAATCTTCGACTGATGACCAGAAATTATCTGAAAATGAAAACTTTTGCTGTTCAACATTGTACTTCCAATGACTTATTCCGGCAAATTTTTCAGCTTTGTTGAAGGTGTAGTTCAAGAAACTTAATTCGCTATTAACTCTCTTTAATTTCTTAACGTCAGAATTAATTTGGTTTATCGCAACCAAAATTATGAAAAGTGCCAAAGTGACAATTAAAAACGTGGTAACGATCGATGTCTGCAGTTCAAAATGATGATTAATTTTGAATAATTTCAAATTAGTTACCTCACTATTTACAGAAGAACGAACATATTTACGAAGTTGATCAGATATAAAATCTCCCTTGCGTAACACATCTGCTAAGTATAAATTTTCAATTTTAGAAACTTCTCTAGAGGCTGCAAGAGCCTGATCAAACATTTCAAACCGTAAATCAATAAGTTGTTTCAGACTGTCTTTAGTAGCAGAATAATCTATGTCTAAATCGGTTTGCTCCATTTGTGTTAGAAAAGTAACCACCGATTCCTTTTTATAAAAACGTTTTTTAATATACGAGCTATCTTTTGTAATGATAAAACTACGCATACTCGATTCATTAACTGACAAAACAGAAAGCATCTGCTCATATTCCATCAATCTTTTGCTTGATTCTGACATTGCAGCAACTGATTTTTCCAAATTCTGCATTTGCTGAAAAAACACAAATGAAACGTATGAAACAAGTAATAAAGCAACAGTAAGAGCAATTTTAGCAATTAAAGAAGTATTTCTTTTAAAATTAATCTTTGTCATAAATGAATTAGAGATAGAAATCCGAAATTTTACTTTCAAATCGAATAAAAGGTTAAGAATAAAAGACAGAAAATACTATTAGCTGACTTCTGCGCCCTCTCTTCTTTTTTCTATAATTCGCTTGAACATCGAAGGTGTAAGTCCCGTAGTTTTTTTAAACTGACCAGATAAATGGGCTACTGAACTGTAGTTTAATTTATAAGAGATTTCTGTCAATGTCAAATCTTCTTCAATGATTAATTTCTTAGCTCTCTCTATTTTTTGAATGATAAAATAATTTTCGATTGAACTAAATGTATATTCTGAAAATAAATTTGAGATATATCCATAACTCAAATTTAGCTTATCGGACAAATAAACAGATATGGTGGTCAAAGGCATATCGGGCTCGTGTACCAGAGTAACAATTGTATCTTTAATTTTTTGTATTAACTGATTTTTGGGATTACTAATTAATTCTATACCATAATTTGACAATTCATTTTCTAATATAGAAAGTTGGCCATCATCAATTTGCCTTTTAATTGTAACTTCACTACTATTCAACAATTCAAAATCAATTCCGTGAGCTTCAAATTGTTCTTTTACTATTGCTTGACAAGCGGTATTTGTATCTATTTTAATATAAAATTTCATAGTTTTCTAGTGATTTTTTTAAAAAATAAATATACTATAATTATTTTTAAAAATCAATAAATCATGCATTTCAAGCAGAAGGTTTGAGAATGTCAAACAAAAAAAAAGAAACTATGTGACAATAGCTTCTTTATTAATTCCTTATAGATAATATTAGTACTTAATATGTTTTATCTTCAGCAGGATCTGACTTAATTTTAATAGCCTGCAAGAAATTCCTAAAAATATCAATTCCTTTGCTTTTTATTACTTCTGGATATTTTACAGTTGCATTTGTGATAGCAGCTTGAACGGCAAATCCAATAATCTTTTTTAATGGACCAGTTAATGAACCCAATAAAACCTTATTAGCCAAAAATCCTGTTCCAAGTCCCACTACACCATGGATAATATCATCCTTAGTTTCAGGAGAGTCCTTCACAGAGCGAACTACACTCCGTAAAATGTTTATTGGTTTCAAACTATCTACAAATTCAGCCGTGTCCGTCTTAATCAAAATCATTTCTTCTTTTTGTCGAATTTGAAGAACAGCGATTGCTTGAGATAGTGTCAATTGATCGATTATGTTTTTTGTAGATTCCATACTTAATCTTTAAAAATTTTACGTACAATATAAGTATTCAACTTATCTTTCAATACTGCTGTGCGAAGTACATAGACAACAATAGCAAATAGGAGGTAAATTCCTGCTACTATCATAAAACCATAATGCATTCTTCCCATAATTTCTCCTAAATATACTGCCAGACCCACACTTACAAATAATAGAAACAGTAAACCAAATAGTCCCATTAATACCGAAGTAATAACAGTTGTAGCTGTTTCAGCCACCTTTTGCAAGGCTTTCAACTTATACAATTCAACCGTCGTCAAGACATATTGCTCAACGCGTTCGTATATTTGTTCTATTTTTGATTTATCTTCCATCGTAGTAAATAAAGGTTAATTTGAAAAATAGGGCGCCTTTTATGACGCCCAGATATTTTTTGAAAATCAATAAGATTTATCTCTGATTTCCT
>JBBSRP010000105.1:0-10307 GCA_038242935.1 Flavobacteriales bacterium | reverse complement strand
TGGACGTTTTTTGTAACAGCTATTATTGGATTAATCTCTTTTCCTGTTCTTCTATCTGCAGCTTTATTGCTTATCATGGATAGAAGTTTCGGAACTTCATTCTTTCTTTCAGATATTTATATCGCCGGAGAGGTTCTTCACTATCAAGGTGGGTCTCCAGTATTATTTGAACACCTTTTCTGGTTCCTTGGTCACCCTGAAGTTTACATCGTTATTCTTCCTGCAATGGGTATTGTATCAGAAGTATTGGCAACAAATTCACGCAAACCTATCTTTGGATACCGCGCGATGATTATGTCCGTAATTGCAATTGCTTTCCTTTCTACAATCGTTTGGGGTCACCACATGTTTGTATCAGGAATGAATCCTTTCTTAGGATCTGTATTTACATTTACAACACTTCTTATTGCAATTCCTTCTGCTGTAAAAGCTTTTAACTGGATTACTACGCTTTGGAAAGGGAATTTGCAACTGAACCCTGCAATGTTATTTTCAATCGGAATGGTTTCTACGTTCATCACGGGAGGTCTTACAGGAATTATCTTAGGAGATAGTACGTTAGACATTAACGTCCATGATACATATTTTGTTATTGCTCACTTCCACTTAGTAATGGGTATATCAGCTCTTTACGGAATGTTTGCTGGTGTTTATCACTGGTATCCAAAAATGTTTGGTAGAATGCTTAACAAAAATCTTGGATACGTTCACTTCTGGGTTACGGCTATCTGTTCTTACGGAGTATTCTTCCCAATGCACTTTATTGGTATGGCGGGATTACCACGTCGTTACTACACAAACACGGCATTCCCATTATTTGACGACTTGCAAAACGTTAACGTACTAATTACAGTTTTCGCTCTTGTTGGTGGAGTTTTTCAAATCGTGTTCTTGTACAACTTCTTTTCTAGTATTTTCTACGGTAAGAGAACAGTACAAAATCCATGGAAATCTAATACGCTTGAGTGGACAGCTCCTATAGAACATATTCACGGTAACTGGCCGGGAGCAATTCCAGAAGTACACCGTTGGCCGTATGATTATAGTAAACCTGGTCATGATATTGATTTTGTCCCTCAAAACATTCCACTTATGGAAGGTGAAGAAGAATTACATCACTAATCAAAATATATTTTTCAAAAAAAGTCCTTCGGTTTCGAAGGACTTTTTTTTTGTAACTTTAGCTTCATAAAAATTATAAAAAATATAAATATGGACGCTAATTATTCAAATAATACCGAAGCACAAAGATTTGAGTTAGAACTTGACAACAATGTAGCCTATATCGACTACCAACTAGCGGGAGAAACAATCACAATGCTGCATACTGAAGTGCCAACAGAGCTTACTGGCAAAGGCATTGGAAGTATGATCGCTGCCAAAGCACTAGATTACGCCACGATCCACGACCTTAAAGTGATTCCTAGTTGTACGTTTATCGCCGATTATATCAGAAAGCATCCCAAATACGAAAGCATTCTTAAGTAAATGTTTTTTATTTTTAAATATGGTGGGGCTGTAGTTTGAAAACTGTTTGAGTATCGCATAGAGTCAACGATACATTTTAATTATCTTTGCATTATGAACGAAAATTTAGATCCTACCAATAATAGTTTTACGTCGGAAGAGAACGACATTGAGAAAAAATTGCGTCCTCTTTCCTTCGATGATTTTGCTGGGCAAGATCAAGTTTTAGACAATCTCAAGGTGTTTGTTGCCGCAGCAAATCAACGTGACGAAGCGCTAGATCACGCACTTTTTCACGGCCCTCCAGGATTAGGAAAAACTACTTTGGCAAATATTCTTGCCAATGAGTTGGGTGTTGGCATCAAAATTACTTCTGGTCCAGTCTTAGACAAACCTGGTGATTTGGCTGGTTTACTTACCAATCTTGAAGTGCGGGATGTCTTGTTTATTGACGAGATTCACCGTCTGAGTCCGATAGTTGAAGAGTATTTATATTCAGCAATGGAAGATTTCAAGATTGATATTATGATCGAGTCTGGCCCCAATGCTCGAAGCGTTCAGTTGAATCTGAATCCATTTACACTTGTAGGCGCAACGACTCGTTCAGGATTATTGACAGCGCCGATGCGTGCTCGTTTTGGGATTCAAAGTAGACTTCAGTACTACACAAAAGAACTGCTTACTTCTATCATCGAACGTTCTGCTAGCATTATTAAGATGCCTATAAGTATGGAAGCTGCGATAGAGATTGCCGGTCGTAGCCGTGGTACTCCAAGGATTGCGAATGCTCTATTGCGTCGTGTTCGTGATTTTGCACAGATCAAAGGAAACGGTAAAATCGACATCGAAATTGCGCAGTTTGCGCTCAAGGCACTGAATGTCGATGCCCACGGCCTGGACGAGATGGACAATAAAATTCTAACAACAATTATAGATAAATTTAAAGGTGGTCCGGTGGGACTTTCGACGATTGCTACTGCAGTTTCAGAAAGTACCGAAACTGTGGAAGAAGTTTACGAGCCATTTCTCATTCAGGAAGGTTTCTTAATGAGAACGCCTCGTGGCCGTGAGGTTACAGAGAAAGCTTACAAACATTTAGGTCGAGTGAAAGGCACTATTCAGGGGAATCTTTTTTAGGGCATTCCCCTTCGGGTCGGGCTTTCCGCTCCCAATCTTTTTGGTCAGAAAAAGACCAAAAAGGATTTCCGCTTTAATCCCTAATGCAAAATGACATCTACGAAACAACATACCGCGTTCATAAAAGCCGAAGCAAAACGTCTCGGTTTTTTGTCTTGTGGTATTTCCAAGGCAGGGTTTCTTGAAGAAGAAGCACCACGTCTGGAAAGTTGGTTAAAAAATAATAGTCATGGACAGATGACATATATGGAGAATAACTTCGACAAAAGGTTAGATCCAACTTTATTAGTCGAAGATTCGAAAAGTGTTGTTTCATTACTTCTAAATTATTATCCATCAGAATTTCAGAACCTAGATACATTCAAGATTGCAAAATATGCTTATGGCGAAGATTATCACTTTGTCATAAAAGATAAACTCAAAGAATTACTTTTTTCGATTCAGTCAAATATCGGGGAAGTTTCTGGTCGGGCTTTTACCGATTCTGCTCCCGTACTTGATAAAGCCTGGGCTGCAAAAAGTGGTTTAGGCTGGATCGGGAAAAACAGCAACTTGCTAACCCAGAAAGTAGGTTCATTTTATTTCATTGCCGAACTTATTATTGATTTAGAATTAGAATATGACTCAGCAGTTACTGATCACTGTGGTTCGTGCAACGCTTGTATTGACGCTTGCCCTACAGATGCAATCGAATCTCCTTATATCGTAAACGGCAGCAAATGTATTTCGTATTTTACAATCGAACTCAAAGAAGCAATTCCTCAAGATGTAAAAGGACAATTTGATGATTGGGTTTTTGGATGTGATATCTGTCAAGATGTATGTCCGTGGAATCGATTTTCAAAAACTCATAATGAACCTCTTTTTAATCCTCATCCACAACTACTAGATTTCACAAAAAAAGACTGGATCGAAATTACTGAGGAAACTTTCCGCACAGTATTTAAGGGTTCGGCAGTAAAGCGAACAAAGTATGCTGGATTACAGCGCAATATATCTTTTGTTTCCAAATAGAATTCCTCGTTGTTTTTTCTTTTAATTCAAAACTACCTGCTTTGTAGGTTATATCTTATTTTATCGTCAAAAAACGCATCAGAATGATGAAAGAAAATATGTTAAAAGTTTAATTATCATTAACAGTCTTTTATCTTTGTGAGTCGCAAGAAATACGACATTATGGAAAAATCAAATAAAAGAATCGAAGCCTTATTATACCACGCAAAACCTAGGCCAGGAAAAATTCAAGTTTTACCTACCAAGAGATACGCAACACAACGCGATTTATCGCTTGCTTACTCTCCCGGAGTAGCAGAGCCTTGTCTCGAAATAGCAAGAGATGTTTCAAACGTTTATAAATATACCGCCAAGGGGAATCTAGTCGCAGTAATCACAAATGGAACTGCTGTATTAGGTCTTGGAGATATTGGACCTGAAGCATCAAAACCAGTAATGGAAGGGAAAGCTCTTTTATTTAAAATTTTCTCTGATATAGATGTTTTCGATATTGAAATCGACACAAAAGATGTTGATAAATTTATCGAAACTGTAAAAAATATTGCACCAACTTTTGGAGGAATTAACCTTGAAGATATTAAAGCACCTGAGTCATTTGAAATTGAGCGCCGGCTTGTAGAGGAATTAAATATTCCTGTAATGCACGACGATCAGCATGGAACTGCCATTATCTCATCTGCAGCTTTAATTAATGCATTAGAACTTGCAGGAAAAAAAGCAGAAGACGTGAAAGTTGTTGTTTCTGGTGCAGGATCGGCAGCATTAGCTTGTGCAAATTTATACCTTCTGCTAGGTGTGAAACAAGAGAATGTTTTGATGTTTGACTCCAAAGGACTTATTTCTCCTGACAGAGAAAACATAAAAGTGATGCAGCAAAAATACGCAAATGGTGTTGCTGGTACAACACTGCTCGAAGCACTTAAGGGGGCAGATGTTTTCCTTGGTCTTTCGACCGGAGATATAATGTCAGCAGAAATGCTTTTGGCAATGGCCGAAAACCCGATCGTTTTTGCAATGGCAAACCCACAACCAGAAATAGATTATGAACTTGCTGTTTCTACTCGTAAGGATGTAATTATGGCAACAGGCCGCTCTGATCATCCTAATCAAGTAAATAACGTTCTTGGTTTTCCCTATATTTTCAGAGGTGCTCTAGATGTTCGTGCAACTATTATCAATGAAGAGATGAAAATGGCGGCGGTTACTTCTTTAGCTGCTTTAGCAAAAGAATCGGTGCCAGAAACAGTAAATATCGCGTATGGCGAAACTAAGCTAAATTTTGGCCGTGATTATATTATCCCAAAACCATTTGATCCACGATTGATTACGACCGTGGCGCCCGCTGTTGCAAAAGCAGCAATGGATTCAGGAGTTGCATTACAACCTATATACGATTGGGATAAATACAAAACTGAATTATTAGAAAGATTGGGGTCGGATAACAAAATGGTTCGCCTTATTGCCAATAGAGCAAAGACGAATCCAAAAAGAGTCGTTTTTGCGGAAGCAGACCAACTAGATGTGCTTAAAGCAGCGCAGATTTCCTTTGAAGAAAAAATTGCAATTCCAATCCTATTGGGGAATAAGAAGATAATCGTAGAATTGATGCAAGAAATTGGCTGGAGAGCTGATGTTGAAATCATCGATCCAAAAGTGGACGAAGAAGAAGATAGAAGAAATCGTTACGCAAATGTTTTTTATGCTGCAAGACAGCGCAAAGGAATTCAGCTTCTTGATGCTCAAAAATGGATGAGAGAACGCAATTACTTCGCTGCAATGATGGTGGTCGAAGGAGAAGCAGATGCGATGGTTTCTGGATATTCTCGTGGCTACTCTTCGGTAGTTAGGCCAATTTTACAACTTATAGGAAAAGCACCTGGAGTTTCTCTTGTTGCAACTACCAATATGATGATGACAAATAGGGGACCAATCTTCTTATCTGATACTGCCATAAATCCAAATCCTTCTGCAGAGGGAATTGCAAAAATTGCTTTGATGACTGCCAAAACAGTTCGCATGTTTGGCATGGAGCCTGTAATAGCGATGGTCTCTTATTCAAACTTCGGATCATCACAAGGTGAAAGCGGCAAAAAATTGCGTGAAGCGGTTGCATATCTGCACGAAAACTATCCAGATCTTGCAGTAGATGGCGAACTCCAATCAGATTTTGCGCTTAATCAAGAGATGCTAAAAAAGAATTTCCCATTCTCTAAATTAGCAGGAAAAAAAGTAAACACACTAATTTTCCCCAATCTAGATGCCGCAAATATAACTTACAAAATGCTTAAGGAATTGTATGGTGCAGACTCTATAGGACCAATCATGCTCGGTATGAACAAACCTGTTCATATTTTTCAGCTAGGTGCTAGTGTGGACGAAATGGTTAATATGACAGCTGTAGCAGTTATAAATGCACAATCGGTAGAAAATCGCAAAAAGAAATAATTCAATTTTTTGTTTAAGCTCCCCCTCTGATGTGGCGGGAGCTTGAACTTTTTTGCTATATTTGGCGTTTACTTAACGTTTTATGATTGCACATATTCAAGGCAAATTGGTAGAGAAACTACCTACCGAGGTGTTAATAGACTGTGGTGGCGTTGGTTACCAAGTTAATATCTCTTTGCATACTTATTCGCTCATTCCTGATACCGAAAACATCAAACTTTTTACCTATCTGCAGATTAAGGAAGATTCGCACACTTTATTTGGTTTTGTAGAAAAATCTGAACGAGAAATTTTCAAAATGCTTCTGTCTGTTTCAGGTATTGGTGCTAGTATAGCTCGAACTATGCTATCCTCTTTGGAACCAAAACAAATTATTCAAGCACTTGCTTCTGGCGATGTTGCAACTATACAATCAATCAAAGGTATTGGTAGCAAAACTGCTCAAAGAGCAATCTTAGATCTCAAGGAAAAGGTGTTAAAAATCTACAACCTTGATGAAGTTTCAATGGTGCAAAACAATACAAACAAAGATGAGGCGTTATCTGCATTGGAAGTTCTTGGATTTAACAAAAAATTGGCTGAAAAAGCAGTCGATAAAATTGTGAGAGAAAGTCCTGAGGCGTCGGTTGAAACTATTATTAAACAAGCTTTAAAAAATTTATAATACTTGAAAACAGTGTACACAGCAGGATTTTCTGCAATGAGACCCGTAATGTTTTTGCTTTTATTAATTGCATCAGCACAGACACAAGCACAAGTTGACGAAGAAACACAAGATACTATTACAGGAAGTGTTGTGGGACAAATTGCCATTGGAAATCCAACGAGCATTTTGGAAGCTTATACTTACGATCCCGTAACAGATCGATATGTCTACACAAATACTGTAGATGGTTTTAATATAAATTATCCAATAATCTTAACGCCAAAAGAATATCAGGAACTCGTACAGAGAGAAAGTATGCGCGCCTATTTTAAACAGAAATCAGATGCTATAGATGGTAAAAAGGGTGGAAGCGATGCTGCACAGCGTGACTTATTGCCTCGTTACTATGTGAATTCTGGTTTTTTTGAGTCAATTTTTGGAGGAAATACAATCGATGTAAAGCCAACGGGATCTGTAGAAGTTGATCTGGGTGCGCGATATACAAAACAAGATAATCCTGCATTTTCTCCTCGAAATAGAACTTCAACTACTTTCGACTTTGATCAGCGGATTAGCATGAGTCTTATGGGTAAAGTGGGCACGCGACTAAATGTAAATGTAAACTATGACACAGAGTCTACTTTCGCGTTTCAAAATCTTATAAAATTAGAATATACTCCTACTGAAGATGATATTATCCAAAAGATCGAAGTTGGTAATGTTAGTCTTCCTTTAAATAGTTCACTTATACGCGGTGCGCAAAGTCTTTTTGGAGTTAAAGCGCAATTCCAGTTTGGTAAAACTACCATAACCGGAATTTTCTCTGAACAAAAATCTCAGACAAAAAGTGTAACTGCCGAAGGTGGCGGTACAGTTGAGCCTTTCGAGCTTTTTGGTCTTGACTACGATGCTGATAGACACTTTTTCCTTTCTCAATACTTTCGTAGTAAATACGACAAAACTCTCAATAATTATCCTTTTATTGATAGTCGTGTTCAAATTACAAGAATTGAAGTTTGGATTACAAATAGACAAAACCGAATAAATCAAAATAATAACAACCTGCGTAACATTATTGCATTGCAGGATTTAGGGGAAGCGCAGCTAACGAATTATCTAGATCCAGTAGTGGTTGGAACACCTCCCGCAGGATTTTTTAATAGCCCAGCAGATTCACCAACAGACAACTCGAATAATGATTATGACCCATCATTAATAGATGCTGGAGGTGCTCTTAATGGAAATATTAGAGAAATCGTTACTGCAAATGCAGGTTTTGTCGGAATCACACCTTCGGAAGGTCGCGATTATTCTAAACTTGAAAATGCACGAAAATTAACTTCGAGCGAATTTACATATAATACTCAGCTTGGTTATATTTCGCTACAGCAAAGACTTGCAAATGACGAAGTACTTGCCGTAGCTTACCAGTATACAATTGGAGATAAAGTGTATCAAGTGGGAGAATTTGGAACTGACGGAATTGATGCCACTCAAACTGGAGCAGTAGATCCTGACACAAATCAACCAACCACAGTTTCGACTCAAGCGTTATTACTGAAAATGCTAAAAAGTAATTTGACAAATATTGCCGATCCAGTTTTTAACTTGATGATGAAAAATATTTATCAAATTCCTGGAGCTTATCAATTAGAGCAAGAAGATTTTAGATTAAATATTCTTTATACAGATCCTTCACCGCTGAACTATATTACGCCAGTTTCAGGAACTCCGTTCCCAACAACAGCTAATCCAGAAGAGCAGGTTTCTGAAACTCCTTTATTAAGAGTTTTCAATGTTGATAGACTAAATTACAATAACGACCCCCAAGTTGGCGGAGATGGTTTCTTTGACTTTTTGCCAGGGCTTACAGTTGATAGACAAAATGGTCGAATCATTTTTACAACAGTTGAACCTTTCGGTAAACTGTTGTTTGACAAACTTAAACTCGGAACAGAAACCTACGACGATCCTGCAACATATAATCCTAACCAGAGCAAGTACGTTTTTAGAAAGATGTATAAAAGTACTCAAGCAGGTGCACTACAAGAATCTGACAAAAATAAATTCCAGCTTAAAGGAAGATTCAAATCTTCTGGCGGCGATGGTATTCCAATTGGAGCTTTCAACGTGCCAAGAGGATCTGTAGTTGTAAGCGCTGGAGGTAGAATACTTGTAGAAGGTGTAGATTATAGTGTAAACTATCAACTGGGGAGAGTTCAGATTTTGGATCCTTCGCTTCAAGCGTCAAATACTCCTATCGAAGTGTCGGTAGAAAATAACTCGGTGTTTGGACAACAGACACGTCGTTTTATGGGAGTAAATGTGGAGCACAAATTCTCGGATAAATTTCTAGTAGGTGCAACATTCCTTAAAATGAGCGAAAAA
This sequence comes from Flavobacteriales bacterium, assembly GCA_038242935.1. Lineage (GTDB taxonomy): Bacteria > Bacteroidota > Bacteroidia > Flavobacteriales > Flavobacteriaceae > Flavobacterium. The sequence continues at coordinate 1,210 of JBBSRP010000105.1, read as the reverse complement.
CCATTCACTCAAAAATCAAATTACGGACAAGAATCTGTAAATAATTCCATTTTTGGTGCCAATGCAAATTTTGCTACAGAAGTTCCTTTCTTGACAAGACTTGTAAATAAACTTCCAAACGTTGACACTGATGTGCCTTCTAATATTTCCATTCGTGGAGAAGTTGCATTCCTTCAACCTGATTCGCCAAAAGCAGATGACTTTCAGGGAGAAGCTACTATTTATATAGATGACTTTGAAGGTTCGCAAACTGCTATTGATATGCGTTCTCCTTCAGCTTGGAGTCTTGCCAGCGTGCCAGTGCGAAACTCAAATAGTACTTATGGAGATTTCGGTGCGGATGCAAACGATCTTAGTTATGGCTTCAAAAGAAGTAGACTTGCTTGGTATAGCATTGATCCAACATTTTATGCAAATAAACCAAGCGGAATTTCACCTCAGGATATTGCGCTGAATTCAACAAGAAGAATATTTAGTGCAGAACTTTATCCTCAGACTGATATCGCAGTCGGACAAACGCAAGTAGTAAATACCTTCGACCTATCGTACTATCCTACAGAACGTGGACCTTATAACTTTAACCCTTTGGCAGCAGCCACAAATGGATTCTCAGGAGCACAAGCTACAGAAAACTTTGGTGGGGTTATGAGAGCAATCAACTCTACAAACTTCGAGCAAGCAAATGTTGAATATATTCAGTTCTGGGTATTAGATCCTTATTTTGATCCAGGAAATCCGCAAGCGCAAGCTTCGGCTGGAAACAGTGGTAAATTATATTTTAACCTTGGATCTATTTCTGAAGATATTTTAAAAGACGGTCGTAAGCAGTACGAAAATGGTTTAGGTGCTGATCAAATTTTAGTTAATCCAGCTCCAATTTGGGGTAATGTTCCAGCATCTCAATCACTTATTTATGCTTTTGATACAGATCCAGCAAACAGAGCACGCCAAGATGTAGGTCTTGATGGACTTAATGATGACGAAGAAGCTGCACGTTTCCCAGCATTTGCAGGACAACCGGATCCAGCACAGGATAACTACCAATATTATCTTACAGCTGAAGGAAGCGTATTACAACGATACAAAAACTATAACGGAACTCAAGGAAACTCACCTGTAGAATTAAGCGGTACCAACAGAGGATCGACTACACTTCCAGATGTAGAAGACATCAACCGTGATAATACTATGAATACTATTAATGCTTACT
>JBBSRP010000104.1:0-10325 GCA_038242935.1 Flavobacteriales bacterium | reverse complement strand
TTTACATTATGAAGTCTGCCAAATTCATCATATGTATAATGTGTCGTATAACCTTTAGGATCAGTTAAGCTAGTAATTCCAATAAGTGGATCATGAGTGTATGTTGTAATTATTGCATCAGGGAACATTGTAATAAGAGTATTCAGTTGATCGCGGAGAGATGTTTCTGTTGTTGCAGTTTTATCAGCATCGGATTTGCCCTGTAATTGGACTATTGTTTGAGGGTTGATCAGGTTATAGGCTATGTTCTCCAGTTTTGCTATAGGTTTGGTTTTATGATATCCCCAAATAATACTCACTTTGTTTCCTCCTTCAGTAGTGTATTGTAATATATTTCCTTTAATGTCGTATAAGTCAAATGTCACATTTCTATCCAAAGATCCAATATTTGGTAAATCAGGCAAATTATTTGGGAAATTTGCAGAATAAATCGCACTTGGTAGAATTAAATGATTCGATGTTGAATTTCTCTTATAAGTTGTGAGATTTTCATTTATTTTGGTGCTGTTTCGGTATGTTTCTGTCTTCACTGGCGTACTTATTCGATTAGCTAGTTTCAGTTCATTCATAAGTGGTTTACCTACTAAGTCCGTAGGATAATATAACCTGGTCTCCCTGGTTTCATTTCCAGAAACAGTATTTGTAGTTGATTTAAGTTGTATATGACTATTAGTGTCATACGTATTTGTCGTTATGGTCTTTATTTCAGAGCCATTCAGATTTTCAATACTAGTTACTTGCCATGGCTTTTGATCGTGAAAACTTGAGATTTTATATTTTGCAAAACTGTAGTCTGTAGCAGAGCCAGAAAAATCTTGTCCAGAAGTACGATTTGCAACGTTAAATCCTATAACATTTTTAATGTTTAATGTTGGGCTGGGAGTTTCATAATCTGTAATGGTAGTTTGATCAAGCCCAATTTTATGTTCTATCAGTTTTCCGTTTATTGGATCGTCAATGCAGGGATAGTTTCCTTTTCCATAAGAACCATTAAAAAGATAGCATGAGCCATAACCTTCACTATCGGCATTACTAAAGTAAAGATACTTGTAAGTAGCTATTTTTACCTTGCTATTCGCGCTGGTTCTCTCTGTAACATGTGAATATCCTGTTGGTTGCCCTTGATGGAATTGAAGAGGATAATAATTTTCCGAAACTAAATAAAAATAGTTGTTGAATGCAAAAAAGTTATCGAGTTTTACATTAAGAATTCCTGATTCTGTATTATTTTCGTCTTTATAACTGTATTCCTTTACAATTGGTTGCGCAGTAAGATTTTCATATGTTTTAATTTTTTTTATTCTATGACCACCAACTGGTATATCATAGTTTTTCCCAATTTTACTTACTAATGTTGAATTGTATACATCCCATGATAATTGTATCTGAACACTATTTTCAGAACCATATAATGGTCCAGGTTCGAGTACTGTACTTTTTCCAGTGTATATTTCTACTACTGCTGTGTAATTCTGCGTCTGAAGATTGATTCCAGAAGCTTCCATAGTTCCTACCTGCATTGGCTTTGCAATATCTAGAGAGCCTGAAATTAGATATGGACCCATTGAAGTAGTTCCTTTTTTATAAGTTATATATATAGCGCAACCATTTTGCAAGGGTAAACTTTGATCTCCATTTTCGTTGGGGGGATATTCGCACGTATCACATGACGCAAGTACTTTAACTGTCTGATTAACAGTAGAGATAGTAGAGCCGAAAAGAGTATTATTGTAATAACCAATTACATTTTCTCCTAGGGTAAATGGGAACTCATAAGTGATTTTTCGTCCTCTTTGCGAATGGGGTACATTAGAGATTTCAATCGCAGTTTGCGTATCAAAATTAATAATTTCTTTAATTGAGGGTATAATATTAATCCCATCCAAATATCTAGGCACAGGTAAGTATGAACCACTATAAGCAATTTTTTTTGTTAGTGGTTTTGTGATAAATGCCCTATTACTTTCAAATTCGTATTTTGTGCTTCCGTCAGTTGGAGAAACTACCTCGTTTAGCATACCGGCCTGAGCGTAAATACTATTTACGTTTCGTTCAGGCATTAATGTCTAAATTGAGTAGGTACTAGAGAAACATTATTTGTGGCTCCATTATAATACCCCCACCAATCTCTAGCATACGAAAATCTGTGTGGAAGTATTATATCGCTATAATTAAATTTGTAAAAAGGTTTACCTTGTTGTAGATTATTTAAACTACCTAGAATAATAATTTTATTAAGAAACATCCTCTTTGTTAAGTCCTCTGGGTTATGAATTGTGCCGCAACTTATAAAAGGAGCATCTGGAGCAGGACTTGTTTTGTATGTAAAGTCAAAAGCATAAGCTCCTGTCTTTGTAGAATTCTTATCAAAAATTGAAATCTCATTAAGCATTTTTCCGTATGAATAATCTGCTCTTGGGTTTGTATTTAAAATGAATTGAACGCTACCGAAATTCCCTTCTATTGATTTAAGATAGTAATTTTTACCTGTATTTTTTTGATAGATTTTTTCAACGGAATTTAATATTTCTTGTGCGTCTCCACCATCGCCATCATCGTGAAAAACATTCCTTCTCTGATCACTAATATTACAATCAACAAAGTTATATGACGAGTAAAAGAAATTTAATTCATTGGTAATGCTCCTTATTTTTGATAACATCCAAGAGTTCTGATTACCACTGGTTTTATTGTCTAATATGGGTAAATTTTGATCATTTAAATTATATGTCGTTACACTAGAATTTAGATTGCCAGAACCAAAAGTATAAATGGTCCCATCGCTGCTAGTTATAATCCATCCCTTTATTAAATTAATATTGAATAAAGGAATTATTCTATTATTAGTATGCGGAATTTGTATAATTTCTCCATAAGGATAAGCAGTACTTCGATCTTGGCTAAAATAAAATCGTATGTTCTCACCATTTGGCAAAATGGCTCTATACTCGTCAGATTCTAAGTCGATTAATCCGTCTCTGCCCAGCCGTATTGCACTAATCCATTGATTTTCTACATAGTCTGTGTTAACCATAAATACAGTCTCTTTAATAAAACCCTTAGCATGGTCATCAGGTAAACCTCGCACCATTCGAGTCACCTGTGGTTGATTTATGCTGAAATTCATTCCAACCCATCCAGCGCGCTCGTTTAAATTCACTCCGGATGAATTATAGTCTACTGTTATTGGATAGATAATGTCTCCCTCTTCAATGGTATAAATCGGAATGCTAATGTTAGCAAGTCCAGTGCTAAACGAAACTGGCGTCTCTAAAAACTTTAATAATGCTCCTACCTCGGGCGTTTTCATATTTATATTTGGAGTAGGATTAACATCTGTCTGACAAAATGCTGTAAAAGCTGCACAGCATAATAGCATGCTGAGCTTAATCTTGTAATGTATTATTTGCGTCATGATTTCTATTTTTAATTTACTCCACTTTTAATTATTTTTACTGAACCAGTTCCTTTATCAGTTTTAATATTTACAATATATATCCCTTCTGGAAAGGCTGATAAATCCATGGGAATTATCCGATTCGTGATCTCTAAACTTTGTAACAATCTCCCACTTAAATTAAATAAGGCCGCTGTGCCGTAGGTATAGTTAAAAGGAATAATCACATTAGTAAGTGATTTTGTTGGATTTGGAGAAGCTTCAATCGAAATCGTATTTTGAAGTTTTTTCTCTTTCTCTTTTAGTTTCACTACCCAAAAATCTCTATTGCCGAAGTTTAAACTTTTATCTTTTGAAGCGTTTAAATTTTTCTTGGCGCCTATATCTTCAGTAGAACCTTGATCTTTTCTGCTAAGAACTGATCTTCTGCTTCCATTCTTCTGCCTAATAATAGAATTTTCGCTTGGCAAGTGCACGGTGATTCTTTCTGAAATATTATTTAGTGCATCACTCGCGCTTTTCATTTCATTCTTGACATCAAGTACATTATCAGTAAAATAAGCATTAGCTTCACTTTTTAAATAGTCTTTTATTTCAGCAACACCATCAATTTCTTCGTTGCTGAAAAAATTATTTTTTAAAGAAGAAATATCATTTTTATTTTCAGTTTCGGGATTTGAGGTTCCAGCAAGCAAAAAAGAACCATCTCGCATTTCAAAAGCTTTTTTGAGCACATCTTCACCTTTACTTCCAACTTTCTTCTCCCAGATTTTTTCACCGTTAGCGTTTATCTTGAAAATAATATAGTCATTTACATCATCAATTTTAGTCTTGTAATTTTCAATGCTGTGACTTGCATAAGCGCTATAACCTGCAACAATATAAGTTCCATCTTTATTCTCTATTATTGATGTTAAGATATCTTCGGGACCAAAATCATAGGGTGAACTCCATTCTATTTCGCCTAATGGATCGAGTTTTAGCACTAAAAAATCGTTTCCGTTAATTTTATCACCATTAGATGTCCGTGCGCTGTTGGAATTCCCTCCGATTATATATCCGCCGTCAATAGTCTGTTTGATGCAAGAGAGTTGTTCGTCTTTATCACCTCCTATAGTTTTTTGCCACTGTATCGAACCTTGTTCATCTAATTTTAAAATCCACATGTCTCCTCCGTCTCCAAGATTTTCTGTAGATTTATCACATGATTGAGGGGAGTTCGAATATCCACCCGCAATAAAACCGCCATCATTGGTAGGTTCAATAACACGTAATAAATCAACATAACTTCCACCATATGTTTTTTGCCACTGAATTTTACCATCAATGTCTAAATACAATATCCAGTAGTCCATATTGCCGCAAGTGTCATTTGATTTCGTTTGAGAATTTTTGAGAGCTCCTGAAGTAATTTCCATTTCACCTGAATTAGATGATCCTCCTACAATGTAGCCACCGTTTTTCATCTGTCTAATCGTACTTAGATTGTCTTCTCCCATTCCTCCTAGTGTTTGCTGCCATTCTTCTCTTCCTAACGCATTTAGCTTTATAATCCAGAAGTCATTTCCACCGAACCCTTCTTCTTTTTTATCTAGACTTTTTGGAGAATTTGACATACCTGCCAGGATGTACCCACCGTCAGAAGTTAGCTCAATACTTTGCAAAATATCTGTACCAGAACCTCCAAAACTTTTCTGCCACTCAAATTTTCCATTTTCATCCATTTTAGTAATAATATAGTCAAGGTCTCCCTTGCCTGGTTCTGTTTTGTTTCCGGATTTGCGTGATAGGGAACTGCCAGCTAGTATGAAACCGTTGTCTAGTGTTGGTTGTGCATCTAGAAGGTAATCTGCTTGTCTGCCTCCAAATGACCTTTCCCAAATCAAATCCTGTGAATAAATGATATTTCCGCAGAATATTATTATAATGATTAATGAGTTTTTCATCTTTTAATAATTTTATTATAATAAATTTAGATATAATGTTAATACATTGTTATTTATATGTGAATTATTTTTATTCTAAATGCCTGAAGGGCAGTGTTGTATGTCTTTTTGAAATCTATTAAAAAAAATAACAAGATATTTCTTAAAATAATTTAGAGATTTAGGAATTATTGGTGTAGGATCATCAATCGAAAAAACAAAATTTGAAATTTAAGATGATAGAGATTGTTTTTATATTCACTTCTGGATCTTTGCTTTATCTGTAATGTCTTGTGTAAACTCATTATCCGAAGGTGGGGAAATTCAAAGTTCTAATAAATTTGTAGATGCTTATTTTAAGAATTTCTCTGGAAGTGGGATTACAGCACTATAAAGCTTAATGGAGTAGATTTTTAAATATTTAGATACTCATTAAAAGCGTATAAAGGATATTATAATTTAAGTATATAATGCATGAAGATGCTTCTGAAATTGAAAGTTTATTGTTAGCGGTAAAATATTAGCAAATGCCAAACTTTCCTTGCACCTGACTGCAAATCTGCCAAGCAGCACATTATAAAACTCTAATTGGAAATCTAAATCGACTTGAAAATAATTCTGTAAATGAGTTGATAATTAAATTTCATTCGTAATATCTTTTAATACAAATTAATGCTGAGAGAATTTAACCATTGAGAAATTAAGGTTCATTAAGCGTTGCGCGGAAACATTATGGCTGATTAAGCGTTTAGTAAAATAACTTTGCTCTTCATCTTCTTAATGCCTTAATGATTCAAAATAAATTTGTTGTTTTACAATTTTAAAACTCTTCACTTTAGATGATTTATTAAGTTCATAACGTAAATCTTACTGTTATGCCGACCCAAAAATATGTTACCCAGCTTTCCTACGGAATAACTGGTTTCGCTATAAAAGTACACAAAGCTTTAGGGCCTGGATTGCTGGAAAGTGTATATGAGAAATGCTTGAAATACGAATTGATCATGAATGGCTACGAAGTAAGTAGTCAACTGATTGTTCTAGTTGTTTACTACGATTTGAAAATAGACGTAGATCTTCGTGTCGATTTATTAGTGAATGATATTGTTGTTGTAGAGTTGAAAGCAATCGAAAACATTTGCCAGTCCATAAAGCGCAATTACTGACTTATGAAACTGCTAAATAAACCGCAAGAACTGTTGAATAACTTTTACACTGATAATATAACTAAATCAATGTTTCCATTTGTGAATTTGTATTTTAATGAACTTCCTGATTGAAAATTTCAATCATTCTCTCAATGTTTTGCTGTTGGAAAAAATTTAACCATTAAGAAATTAAGATCCATTAAGCGTTGTGCTTTCTTTACTCTTCATTTTCCTTAATTTCTTAATGGTAAAAAAAAAAACCTTAATGGTTCATAAAAAATCTTACTTCTTAATAAATATATGCTTTTCAACATTTGATTCCTGCGAAATTACGATGACATAACTGCCTGATTGCAATGCTGAAATATCAAGAGTCTGTCCATCAGTTGAAGGAACATTGCACTTTCTGCCCAACATATCATAAACCGAAGCTTGAATTTCAAGTCCAGATTTGGTAGTAACATTTAATACAGTCGATGCAGGATTCGGGTAAATTTTAAAGTTTGTATTCTTGAAATCATTGGTAGACAAAGCCGATACAGCCACCGTTTGCGTGGTAGTTTCCGATGTTCCACACAGCGCTACTGTAAGAGAAATTGTATGCATTCCAGCCGCAAAAGTGTGAGTGGTCGCAACTCCTTGAGCCGAATTGCCATCCCCAAAATCCCAAATGTAGGTTGCACCTTCTTGAACCTCGGCTGTGAAATTCAAAGTAGTATCATCTTCTGTAATTTCAAAATCTGCCGAAGCATCATATTTGCTGATAAACCATTGTGGAAAGTTGGCGAAAACCACTTGATTTACCGCGGCTTTTACAATCGCAATTTGATCTGCGGGAAGATTCGCGGTGTACAAAACTTCGTCTGCCGATTTTCTAAAAATAGTGGTGTAAAAGCAAAGTGCCGCCGCATAAGATCCCAAAAGTGAAGGATGACTCTCATCGCTGCTGTACAATTCTAAAGTTGGATTTTGAGTAATTATTGCTCGCCAAACCGCCCCTACAGGCGAAACTTCGGCATTATTATCGGTGGCCATTTGCATATAGCGCTGCGCCAGCAAATCGTCCATTCCTGTATAAGTACAGACAGGTGGCCACATTGGGCAGTTTTGAGCATCGCCATTTTTGCGTCCCCAAGTCATATAAAACAAGGTTTCGGTGCAAGAATTATTTGCCAAAATCTGATTGTTTAGAGCCGTCGCATACGGATAAACTGATGTTTCAACCTGATTGTCGGGAAACGATGGCAACTGACTTTGCTCTTGCAAAACCACATAATCCCAAGATTTGGAGTTGATTTTGGATAGCGTTTGCGCATTTGTACTATGCTGCTGAAAAGTTGTTCCGCCGGGAATATTGGCATCAAATAGCAATTCGTCTCCAGCAGAAACGGCCGCTAGCTTAATCATTTCAGGTAAATTATTGACTGCTGTGTAGGAGTTTCCTATAAAAAGTACGGACTTCGATTCTTGCGAAAACCCAAAAATTGTTGCAAGTAATAAGGATAGCATGTAGAGATTTTTCATAATTTGATTTTAAGCTCTTCAAACTTAAATAATTATGGTGGTATTCTTGGTATTATATAGGAGAAGATTTGTCCTCCCCCCAGCCCCCTCCAAAGGAGGGGGAGGTTTTACGTGAAGGTTCTATAGAATTTAGGTTGTAAATGCGATAGCAAAAACTCTTGATTGAAGTGAAATTTAAATATTTATATTAGCTGCTTTTACGTTATTTTCGTCATTACGATTTAGATTAGATCAAAAGTCAAAAATTACTTCAAAATATGAAAAATCTATTGACCTTATTGCTACTACTTTTGCCTCCCATATTCTTTGCACAGAATATCTCTGGAAAAGCAATTTACGAATGGAAAGCAAGTTCTGAAGATTTTAGGAAACAAGTGATTTTACCTAATATGGCTCCAGAACTGAAAGCATTTCTTGAAGAGAAAATGAAAAAAATGTTTCAAAAAACATACATTCTACATTTTGGCAAAAACACATCTCTGTATAAACAAGAGGATGAATTAGATATCAAGAACGGCAATTTTGTTCCCAATCTTACGAATAATGGAATCGAATTAGCTTATTTTCGAAACATTCAAACGCAGGAATATGTTCTTCAAAAAGAATTTGCGAGCAAGAATTTTATAATTAAAGATTCCCTTCAGTCTTTCAATTGGAAACTAGAATCTGAGACAAAAGTAATTGGGGATTATTCTTGCAATAAAGCAACTGCGGTCATTCCAGTAAGTCTAGACGACAGATTAAATTACGAAAGGAAAAAAACTGCACAAGAGGATGATGCAACGCAATTCTTCGAAATCGCAGCTCCGACCGAAAAAGTTGTTACAGTTTGGTACACAACCTAAATTCCGCTAAGCCAAGGGCCAGAAGAATTTTGGGGTTTGCCAGGATTGATTTTGGAAGTAAACTATGATAAAGTGCTTATTCTTTGCTCAAAGGTAATTTTGAATCCAACTAAAAAACCTGAAATAAAAGCTCCGAAACGAGGAAAAATAGTTTCTAAAAAACGGTTTGAATCGATCGTAGAAAGAAAGAATAAGGAAATGGATGAGAGTAATTAATCTTTAAACAATCCGTGCCAATCCTCCCCCCAACCCCCACCGAAGGAGGGGGAGACTGTGCGTGAGGGTTTTATAGAATATCTTTGTTGTTAATTGCTTGAAAGAAATTTCTTTGGACTCATATTCTCAAAAGTTTCCCCGATAGTGAGGATTTATAACCTCGATAGTGCGGATTTGTAATCCGTGCCCGCCAACTACTTACAGCCTCAATTCTTTCAACCACGCCATAGCCGTGACAGTAGCGGAAAGCCTTTTGCCTACTAGCTGCATTTTTTTCTTGGCAGGAAAGAGCGACCAAAGGAAGCTCCTTTCCTGCCTTAGAAAAAAGCAGCTAGTTGCAAAAGCTTGAAGTGGATGGCGCGATTAGCTCCAAAAAAAAACTCGAAATACTTATTAATAATTATATCTTTTTCCTAATTCGATTCTTGCGAAATCACGATATAAACAAAAATGCCTCGCTAAAAATAATCAGCGAGGCATTTTGTACAAAATATATTTCGAAAATTACAATCCGAAAGCCGTTTTTACTTCATCAACAAAATCGAGTTTCTCCCACGTAAAAAGTTCAACCGTAACCGTCTTTTCCTCACCATAAGGAGTTGTAAAAACTTTGGTAACAGTTTCGGGAGTACGACCCATATGCCCGTAAGCCGCGGTCTCGCTGTAGATAGGATTGCGAAGTTTCAATCGCTGCTCGATCGCGTAAGGACGCATGTCAAATAGACCTTCAATAACTTTTGCGATTTGGCCATCAGTCATATCAACTTTCGCGCTTCCGTAAGTCTCAACAAAGATTCCCATTGGTTTTGCAACACCAATAGCATATGAAACTTGAACAAGAATTTCGCTCGCAACACCTGCAGCAACAAGGTTTTTTGCAATATGTCTAGTAGCATAAGCAGCACTTCTGTCTACTTTACTTGGGTCTTTTCCAGAGAATGCACCACCACCGTGAGCACCTTTTCCGCCGTAAGTATCTACGATAATCTTACGTCCCGTAAGACCTGTATCTCCGTGAGGGCCACCAATTACAAACTTTCCGGTTGGGTTAATGTGGTAAACAATATCGTCATTAAACAAATGACTGTACTCTGGATATTTCTTTTGAATTCTAGGAATAAGGATTCCCACAATATCTTTTTTGATTTTTGCCAACATTGCCGTTTCTTCGTCAAAATCATCGTGTTGGGTCGAAATCACAATTGCTTTGATACAATTTGGATGATTATTGTCTTCATACTCCAATGTTACTTGAGATTTTGCATCTGGA
>JBBSRP010000103.1:0-10360 GCA_038242935.1 Flavobacteriales bacterium | reverse complement strand
GAATACTATTAATGCTTACTATGAGTACGAAATTGATATTCATCCAAATATTCAGATTGGAGATCCTTTTGTAACAGATATTAAAGATACGCCAGCAGCCAACTTGCCTACAGGAGCTACTCCAACATCTGCCAGATGGATTCAGTATAAAATTCCCATTTCTCAGCCTGGAAACGTTATTGGTGGAATTTCAGATTTTAGAACAATCGGGTATATGCGTATGTTTATGACTGGCTTTAATGATGACATTACACTTCGTTTTGGTGCTTTAGATCTTGTGCGTGGAGAGTGGAGACGTTACGAAAACTCTCTTGATATTACAGATGCTAACCCTGATGACGACGGAACAAATTTTGACGTTCAGGCAGTAAACGTTCAAGAAAATAGCGATAGACTTCCTATTAAATATGTATCTCCTCCTGGAGTTGTGCGTGAAGAACTGTACAGCAACAACTCGGTAATTCAACAAAATGAACAAGCGCTTTCGCTAAAAGTTGCAGGAACAGGACTTGAACCACTAGATGGTCGTGCAGTATTCAAAAACGTATCTGTGGATTTTAGACAATTTAAAAATCTTAAAATGTTCCTTCACGCGGAAGCTTTAGTTGGAGATGCAATGCCGTTGCAGGACAATGAACTTATAGGTTTTATTAGATTTGGAAATGACTTTACGCAAAACTTCTATGAAGTAGAAATTCCGCTAAAGGTTACACAACATGGAGCACTCAATGCAGATGAAATTTGGCCAGATGCCAATGAGATCGATCTTTCATTAGAATTGCTTACAAGACTTAAAATACTTTCTATGGGTGCTTCAGCTCCTGCCGAAGATGCAAACGGAATTCGTTTCCTTAATGAAGGTGATTTAGATCCAAGCAAAGCCGGAAGATCAAATGAACTTCGACTAGGTATTCGTGGTAATCCTAACTTTGGATTGGTTCGTACTCTGATGGTCGGTGTGAAAAACAATACTCAAAATACAAAAATCCCATCAGGATATGAGCTTTCATCAAAAGATGTGAGCGGTGAAGTTTGGTTTAATGAGTTGCGTCTTTCCGATATGGACAACAAAGGTGGTATGGCCGCCGTCTTAAATCTTGACTCCAACGTAGCCGATTTTGCAACCGTAGCTGCAACAGGAAGAATGAGTACGATTGGTTTTGGGTCTCTAGAACAAGGCTCAAACGAAAGATCTCGTGAAGACATTGTACAATATAATCTTGTTACAAACGTAAATCTTGGAAAACTACTTCCAAATAAATGGGGTATTAATGTTCCATTTAATTACGCAATTGGCGAAGAAATCATCACTCCAGAATATGATCCTTACAATCAGGATATCAAACTTGATTTGCTTCTTGACAATACAGAAAATGCTGCCGAACGTCAAAATATAAAAGATCGCGCGATTGATTATACAAAACGTAAAAGCATCAACTTTATCGGAGTTCGTAAAGACCGTGCGCCAGAGCAAAAACAACATTTCTACGATCCAGAAAACTTGACACTTTCATACTCTTTTAATGAAGTTGAAAGACATGATTTCGAAATTGAAGATTACCTAGATCAACAGCTGAATACAGGAGTTGACTATTCGTATGCTTTTCGACCAAAACTTGTCGAGCCGTTTAAGAAAACAAAATTTATGAAGAAAAGTTCTTACTGGAAATTACTTAGTGATTTCAACTTTAATTACCTGCCTTCAAATATATCATTCAACACAAAAATATTACGTCAATACAACCGTCAGCAGTTTAGACAAATTGACATCGAAGGTATCGAAATCGATCCTTTATACAGACGTAACTTCTTGTTCAATTACAATTACGGTTTTAATTACAATCTTACTAAGGCATTAAAAATTAACTATACAGCTGCAACCAGTAATATCGTAAGAAACTATTTGGACGAAAATAATGTGCCAAATGATGACATCACTATTTGGGATGACTACTTCGAAATTGGAGAAGCAAATCAGCACAATCAGCAGATTATTGTTAACTATACTTTGCCAGTAAACAAATTGCCATTCTTGAGTTTTGTAAAATCTGACTACTCTTATACCGGAGATTTCAACTGGCAGCGTGCTTCACTTGCACTTGCAACTATTGAGTCTAACGGAATGGAATATGACTTAGGAAACACGGTTCAGAATGCGGCATCACACAGATTGAACACTGCTCTTAATATGGATATGTTCTACAAATATATTGGTCTAACTAAAAAACCTAAAAAAGCGCCAGCAAAACCTGCTGCACTTCCTAAGCCAGGAGAGAAGATTGTAAATACAGCTCAGCCAACAGCTGACGAGCGCAATCCTTTTGTTACAGGTTTAATTGGAGTATTGACATCTGTAAAAAATATTCAGGTTAACTATACAGAAAATACAGGAACGGTACTTCCAGGTTATCTTCCAGGAATTGGATTTATGGGAACATCACGACCAACTCTAGGTTTCGTTCTGGGGTCTCAATCTGATGTTCGTTACGAAGCTGCAAAAAATGGATGGTTGACAAATTATCCTGAGTTTAACCAGAATTTCACACAGGTAACCAACAAGATTATCAACGCTACTGCAAATGTAGATTTGTTTCCTGATTTTAAAATCGATCTTACAGCAGACCGTTCGTACTCTGAGAATTTCTCTGAGCAGTACAATATTTTTGATGGAGAGTACAATGCGCAGTCACCTTATTCATTTGGTAACTTCAGCATTTCTACGATCTTAATCAAAACTGCTTTTAGCGCAAGCGATGTTAATGGTTCAGCCGCCTTTGATGAGTTTAGAGCAAATCGTTTTGTAGTGGCAAGTCGTTTAGCAGAAAATTTCTACGGTACGGCAGATTTCCCAGTCAACGATGATGGATATCCTGCAGGTTTTGGTAAAAATTCTCAGGCAGTATTGCTTCCTTCATTCTTGGCAGCTTATGCCGGCGGTGATGCAGGTGGAGTTTCTCTTGGAGCTTTCAGAGATATTCCTATACCAAACTGGACTGTGAAGTACAGCGGACTTATGAGATATAAATTCTTCAAGGATACTTTCAAACGTTTCTCTTTGCAGCATACTTACCGCGCTTCGTACACTGTAAACTCGTTTAGATCTAATTTTGAATACGACCAGAATCCAGCAGAAGTAGATGCTGGTGGAAACTTTAATACCAAGTTGATTATTTCTAATATCAATTTAGTAGAGCAGTTTAATCCGCTTATCAGAGTAGATTTCGAAATGAAGAACTCCTTTAAAATCCTTGCCGAAATGAAGAAAGATCGTGCTTTGTCTATGAGTTTTGATAATAATTTGCTTACAGAAGTAAAAGGTTTGGAGTACGTTGTAGGAGTAGGGTACAGATTTAAAGATGTAATTTTCTCTACAAAACTTGCTGATAATCCTACGGGAGTTGTAAAAAGTGACATCAACATAAAGGTAGATTTGTCTTACAGAAACAATGAAACCATCGTTCGTTACCTAGATTACAACAACAATCAGCTTGCAGGTGGGCAAAATTTATGGTCGGCAACATTGCGTGCAGATTATATGTTTAGCAAAAACCTAACTGCCATTTTCTATTACGATCACTCGTTCTCAAAAGCAGTAATTTCAACATCATTTCCTATGACAAATATTCGCGCAGGATTCACTCTGAGATACAATTTTGGGAATTAAAAATGATTCGGATATAGTTTTAAATTTCAAGTAGAACCTTTACATTTGTCGAACAACATAAAATAATAAAAATGAACTTACCAGAACAATTAAAGTATACAAAAGACCACGAGTGGATTAGCTTAGATGGCGATGTTGCTACAATCGGAATTACAGATTTCGCTCAAAAAGAATTGGGTGATATCGTATATGTAGAGGTAGAAACTTTAGATCAAGAGATGGAAGCTGACGAAGTTTTCGGAACTGTAGAAGCGGTAAAAACTGTTTCTGATTTATTCTTACCATTGGCTGGTACAATCGTAGAATTCAACGAAGAGCTAGAAACTACTCCCGAAGAAGTGAACGCTGATCCTTATGGAAAAGGTTGGATGATCAAAGTAAAGCTGAATGACGTTGCAGATTTTGATAATTTAATGTCGGCGGAAGATTACAAAAAATTGATTGGTGCTTAAAAAAGTATTTTTATTGTTAGCAATATTCTGGACTGTAATTTCTATTTATTTATTTTTAAGCAGTTCCAGTTCTCTTTCAATAAATACTGATGTAAAGAATGCCGACAAGTATTTCCACGCTGGATTTCACTTCATCTTCGTCGTACTTTGGTACCTCGGGATTCGAAGTAAAAATATTCAAAACCGAATAAAATTTGGTTTGATTCCCGTCGTCGCTACTAGTATTTTTTATGGCATCGCAATAGAATTTGCACAATATGCATTTACAGATTCAAGATCTGCTGATTTTTTTGATATTTTAGCGAATTGTTCGGGGGCTCTTATAGCTTTTGTTCTGATGCTTGCCTACGAAAAGTGGGGTCATAAATCAGTGATTTAATACTATAAAATCTCGCTTCGGTGAGATTTTTTTTTAGGAGCTTTTTCCTGCTGTCCACTGTATCTTTTTCTTTTTTTCGAAAAAAGGAAAAAAAGAAAAAGGATGCCGTTCCCATCAGGGCTAGGGCTCTCCGTTAATTAAAATTATTTATTTTCAATCAAGGAGTATTAATTTTTATAGATTAAATTATTATGGAAATCAACACCAACACAAATTTTAATATAAAAGAACATTTGGATTCTACATACCTAAAGACTGCCGCACAAGCGGGAATTACGGAAGAAGAAAATCTAAAACTGACTCAAGATTTAGTACAACAAGCAATTGATAATACTTACAAACTTGCGATGGTGCTGCCACAATATGTGCCGATGGCTCGTAATATGTTATTTGCCGCAAAATCTGAAACACTTTTAGGAACCGTGATAGATTTCCCAGAAGGGAAAAGCACGCTAGAAGATAAACTGATGCAAGCTGCAACGGCTATTCTTGATGGGGCAGATGAGCTGGACTTTGTTATAAATTACGATTCTTTCCGCTTTGGTGATTTAGAGCTTATAAAAGAGGAAGTTTTAGAATGCAGCCGAATCTGTCTTGCGAATAATAGAGCAGTCAAGTGGATTATAGAAATTGCTGCACTCAACAATGATGAGATTGCGTCAATCACTCAATTGATTAGAGATACTATTGTAGCGAATTTTGAAGAAAAAGATTTTCAATCCGTATTTGTAAAATCTTCTACAGGATTTTTCAAAACAGAGAATGATAAACCAAATGGAGCAACTATCGAAGCCATTTCTATAATGATTGCAAGTGCAACACCCCTTGAAGTAAAAGCTTCGGGAGGAATAAAAACAAAAGATCAGGCGATGCAAATGATTAACTTGGGAGTTCAAAGAATCGGAACTTCTTCGGCAGATATAATTTCAGGAAATTAATACTGATTCAACTATATTTTAGACAACAACATTTATGAAATTCAGCGGTCTACTCTTGCTATTATTGGTTTCTTTTTCTGCCTTTTCGCAACAGCGAACAAGAGAGACAATTCCTGTTTACCCCGGTTGTGAAGCTCAAAGTGCACAACTTGAAAGCTGTTTTTATACTAGTGTACAAAATTTTGTTTTTGAGAATTTTCAGGTTCCTGACGATTTAAAAAATTCAGAATTCAAAGATGTGGTTACCGTGCTTTTTGAAGTTGATACTGTTGGCGTCTTCAAAGTATTATATGTAAATGCTATCGATGCGTCGCTTATTACAGAGAGTAAAAGAGTTTTTCAAGCATTGCCAAAAGTTCAACCTGCAGTTTACAACGGCCGACCTACTTATTCTAAATTTACAATTAATATTAATATTCCGCTTCAGCCGGCAAATACTACTATTAACCAAAATTCTTATGTAGAAAATGCGCCAAAACGAAGAGGGAAGTTTTTCAAAGAACACGTACCTGAATTAAAAGAGTACGACAGCATTGTCTACAAACGTTTTAATAATCCACAGCTCACATCGCATCTTAATATTCCATTTTCGCACTCTTACTACAGCCGTTTTGATGCTGCTTTAAATCAGATAGGAAGTAATAATCATACGGCTTCAAAACCGTACACATATTCTGAAGTTGCTAAATATTATGATCTTCAACAATGGCAAGAATCCATTAATAAAAAAGGAAATAACTGGTTCGCAAAAAAATTATGGAATGAAAATTTTGTCGAAATTCAAGGAGAAAACTATTGGTTTACTTTCAATCCTATTCTAGATTTACAATTAGGTAAAAGTTTCAGCACAACAGACAACAGCACTTTTGTTAATACGAGAGGAATTCAGTTTAGAGGTGGGCTAGGAGAGCAGCTAACTTTTAGCACAACTATCTACGAAAGTCAAGGTAGATTTGCTGACTATTATAATAAATATGCCGAATCGATCAAACCATCAGGAGGAAATCCAGCAATAATTCCGGGAATTGGTATTGCCAAATCATTCAAGGAGGACGCCTACGACTTTCCAACTGCAGAAGCAAGTTTGACTTTTACGCCGGCCACATTCTTCAATGTTGAACTTGGCTACGGCCGAAATTTCATTGGTGACGGATATCGATCACTTCTTGAAGGTGATGGCGCAAGTCCTTACCCATACTTCAAAGCAAATACAACTTTCTGGAAAATAAAATACACCAACACCTATATATGGATGAAGGATGTTCGGCCAGATGCTACATTAGAAAAAACCTATTCCACAAAATATATGGCAAACCACTATTTAAGTTGGAATGTTACAAAACGTTTCAATCTTGGATTGTTTGAATCTGTTGTTTGGGCAAATACTAATAATCGTGGTTACGATATCAACTTCGTCAATCCTTTAATTTTTTACCGTGCTGTAGAATTCTCGTCTTCACCCAAAACTGGAAACGCACTTCTGGGTGCAACTTTCAAATACAAATGGAATAGTCAGCTCAATTTTTACGGACAATTTCTACTAGACGAATTTTCCTTGTCTGATGTAAAAGAAAGAGACAAAAGCTGGAAGAATAAATACGGATATCAAGTAGGAGCGAAGTATTACGATGCGTTTAATATTGAGAATTTATATTTGCAGTTAGAATACAACAGAGTTCGACCTTATGTCTATTCTCATAGTGATCCGCTTACCAATTATGCTCACAACAATCAGAGCGTAGGGCATCAGTGGGGCGGTAACTTTAATGAATTTATTGCAGTTGCTCGTTACAATCAAGGACGTTATTTTGCAGATGCCAAAGTTACTTTTGGTAAGAGAGGTTTAGATTTTGACACTGCTACAGACTCGCTCAACTACGGCGGAAACATTTATAAAGGATACAATGATAATCGCGCTCGAGATAAAAATGCCTATGTTGGTCAAGGAAATGAGACTTCTGTCTTTATCGCAGATCTTCAAGCAGGATATGTAGTCAATCCTTCGACAAACTTGAAGTTGTTTGCAAACGTAATTTTTAGAAACTTTGATCCACTAGAAAATACCGAAACAGCATTCAAACAGACTACTACATGGTTTTCTCTAGGTGTGAGAAGTGACATTTTTAACTGGTATTACGACTATTAATTTCAGTGATATCTTAAAGACTTGACTTTAACGCTTTGCAAATCAAAATTTGACATAATGAGGCTATATAAGATAATGAAATTTGTATCTTTGCCGCAGTTTAAAAAACCTTAATGAGTCCTGCATTGCAATCTTCAGTAAATACAATTTCTGTTAAAGCTATCTTTCTTGATTTTAAAGAAATCACCAAAGCTAGACTAGCAGTAAGTGTTCTGTTTTCATCAGTCGCTGGATATTTTCTTGGTTTCGATAGTGAAAATCCTTTTCAGTGGTCGGTTTTAATTATGTTATGCATCGGTGGTTATTGTATGGTTGGAGCTTCAAATGCTTTTAATCAGGTAATAGAAAAGGATCTTGACACTCTGATGGACAGAACCAAAAATAGGCCTGTTCCAGCTGGTAGAATTTCGAAAAATGCAGCGCTTATTCTGGCGAGCGTTCTTACAATTATCGGTTTGATACTCCTTTATATGATAAACCCAAAAACAGCAATGTTTGGGGCAATTTCGATTTTTTTATATACAAGTTTATATACTCCACTTAAGACAATTACTCCATTATCGGTTTTCGTTGGTGCTTTTCCTGGTGCTATTCCATTTATGTTGGGATGGGTTGCCGCTACGGGCGAATTTGGAATTGAAGCTGGAACACTGTTTTTAATTCAGTTTTTCTGGCAGTTTCCACACTTTTGGGCTATTGGTTGGATGTTATACGATGATTATGAAAAAGCTAAAATCTTTATGTTGCCTACTGGCAAAAAAGATACATCAACAGCTTTGCAGATTATATTATACACTGTTTGGCTTATTGTCGCGTCATTATTGCCAGCTTTAGGATATACAGGTAAGTTTTTCATTACGCCAGTTTCGGCAGTGCTAGTATTCCTTTTGGGTCTATGGATGCTTTTTTACAGTGTGAAACTATATAAGATAAGAACTCCCAAAGCAGCAAAAACGCTGATGCTGGTAAGTGTCTTATATATAACGATTTTGCAATTAATTTATATTGGTGATAAATTTTTAAGATAATAAATTTATGAATATGACAATGACTCTAGACGAGTACAACGCAAGAAAAGCGCGTTCGTCCAAACTGATTCTGGCGTTTGCTATGATTAGTATGACAATGATGTTTGCAGGACTCACCAGTGCTTTTGTGGTTAGTAAGTCCCGTGCAGATTGGTTGACGGATTTTGAGCTGCCAAATGCTTTTTATGCAAGTACGGCAGTGATACTATTTTGTAGCCTAACTTTTCATTTAGCAAAAAAATCGATTTTAAAGGACAATTGGTCGCAAACTACTGTATATTTATTGGCGACACTTTTGCTGGGGATATCATTTGTAATTTTACAATTTATAGGCTTTGGCGAAATCATTGCAGCGGGACATTATTTTACAGGAAGTGAGAGCTCGATTACTACTACATTTTTGTATGTAGTGACGATTACGCACCTTGCTCACCTTGCTGGAGGCTTGATTTCACTGCTTATCATTATTTATAATCATTTTAAACACAAATACAATTCAAAGCAAACTCTTGGTATAGAGCTAGGTGCAATGTACTGGCACTTTCTTGACTTCCTTTGGATCTATTTGTTTGTGTTTTTATATTTCTTTAAATAAGAAAAAAACGTAAATTTGGGAACTTTTAACGAATAACTTGTATGGAAGCGATTACTACTGTAAATAGCAAAAACAAAACTTGGGGCGGCGGAAATGAGCCGATGGGAGCCAGTTATGGTAAATTAATGATGTGGTTTTTTATCGTGTCAGATGCATTAACCTTTTCTGGATTCTTAGCAGCTTACGGCTTTTCTAGATTTAAATTTATCGACACTTGGCCTATTGCAGATGATGTCTTTACACACTTTCCATTTTTACATGGCGTGTCAGCACCTATGTATTATGTTGCTTTGATGACTTTTATTCTGATTTTCTCGTCTGTTACTATGGTAATGGCTGTGGATGCAGGCCACCAAATGAACAAAGCAAAAGTAACATTGTATATGTTCCTTACAATCTTGGGAGGATTAATATTCGTAGGCTCACAAGCTTGGGAATGGAAAAACTTTATCAAAGGTGACTTTGGAGCTGTAGAGACTCACGGTGGATCTCTATTACAGTTTGTAGACAATACTGGTAAGAGAGTTGCTCTTGCAGACTTTGCTGTTACGATGGAAGGTCAAAGAGAAAGTCTTAGTAGAAATGAGGGTACTTGGTTTATGTCGTCAGAGACAATACCTACTTATTCTATGGCCGAAATCCAAGCTGGCTTTAATGCACATCCTGAATTATTAGTTCGTACAGAAATCACTTTCCACGGTACAGAAGCTAACCTAAAAGATGCTAGACTTGAGCAGTCGCTTAATAAAGTAAAACATAAAGAAGTTTTAACTCGTACTGAATCTGAAAAGATGCTAGCAAAAGGGTTACACGTTGTAGAAGGTGCAAATCTTATTCGCAACGAATACGGTAATAAATTGTTTGCTGACTTCTTCTTCTTTATTACTGGATTCCACGGTTTCCACGTAATCACAGGAATTCTTATCAATATAATTATCTTTTTCAACGTAGTTATTGGTACGTATGAGAAGAGAGGAAGCTACGAAATGGTAGAAAAGGTTGGTCTTTACTGGCACTTTGTAGATTTGGTTTGGGTATTTGTATTTACATTCTTCTACCTAGTTTAATTTTTCAAAAGTAATTATCATGACACACGAATACGTATCAAATACTAAAAGAATCTGGATTGTTTTTGCAATTCTATCAGTACTGACAATT